>JADFZP010000016.1:0-6216 GCA_015232485.1 Alphaproteobacteria bacterium | reverse complement strand
GCGGCATGGGGATGAACATGGGCCCCGGCATGGGCGGCATGGGGATGCACATGGGGCCCGGCGGCATGCACATGGGTCCCGGCGGCATGCACATGGGTTCCGGCATGGGTGGCATGGCTCCCGGCATGGGCCACCAGTGCATGATGGGCATGGGCGGCCAGGGCGGCCAATCGATGGGCTGCGGCAAGGGCATGGGCAAGGGTATGGGCATGGGCATGCCCATGGGCATGGGTTGCCCGATGATGGCTGGCGATCAGCAGCAGCGGGTGTTCTCGGCGGCCGATGTCCGCAAGTTGCTCGACGCGCGGCTGGTGATGATGGGCAACGACCGCCTCAAGCTGGGTGAAGTCGTCGAGCGCGACGCCGACACGGCGGTGGCCGACGTGCTCACCACCGACGGATCGCTGGTCCAGCGGCTGGAAGTCGATCGCCGCACGATGGCGACCCGTCCGCTGCAATGAGGATTGGGGCTCCCGCCGCGTGGCGGGAGCCCCCGTTCTCAGCTGGCGGCGCGCCGTTCCTTCGCGGGAATGCCGCAGTAAAGGCCGTAAAGCGTCTCGATCACCGCGCTCGCCTCCTCGCCCGCCAGCGAATAGTAAATCGTCTGGGCGCTGCGCCGGGTCTGCACCAGACTGTCGCGGCGCAGGCGGGCGAGATGCTGGGAAAGCGCCGACTGGCTGAGGCCAATCAACCGCTCCAACTCGCCCACCGACTTCTCGCCATGCAGTAATTGGCACAGGATGAGCAGCCGATGTTCGTTGCTCATCGCCTTGAGCAAGGCGCTCGCCCGTCGAGCACTGTCCTGAAGTTCGCTGAGATTGAGTTCCATGAAGCTATTCCACAAAGCGGTTTAGTTAATATATTATACCACTAATGCTGAATGTTTCAATTTGCGCAAAGCTCACCACGCCAAATTTCCTGCGAAATAGCCGTTTGATCCGGGCTTGAACGGGGGCGGTGCCCGCACCATACTGTTCGCCCCTTCGCGGCGCACCATCAAACCGACGGATTTCCGAACCATGCGCGTGACCATCAATGGCGAGGAACGCAGCTTCCAAGCCCAGCATACAGTCGCCTCCCTGCTTGGCGAACTCGGCCTCGATCCCGCCAAGGTGGCGGTCGAACGCAATCTCGAGATCGTGCCGCGTTCGACCTATGGCGAGATTCCGGTGGCCGAGGGGGATCGTCTCGAGGTGGTGCATTTCATCGGCGGCGGTTCGGACGATCCGCTGGTGGTGGCGGGGCGTAGCTTCAATTCGCGCCTGCTGGTCGGCACCGGGAAGTACAAGGATTTCGAAGAGACGGCCCGCGCCATAGAGGCATCGGGCGCCGAGATCGTCACCGTGGCGGTGCGCCGGGTCAATCTGTCGGACCCTTCGCGGCCGATGCTGGTCGATTGGGTCAGCCCCAAGCGCTACACCTACCTGCCCAACACGGCCGGCTGCTACACCGCCGACGACGCGGTGCGCACCTTGCGCTTGGCGCGCGAGGCGGGCGGCTGGGATCTCGTCAAGCTCGAGGTCTTAGGCGACCAGAAGACGCTTTATCCCGACATGGTCGAGACCCTGAAGGCCGCCGAGGCGCTGATCCGCGAGGACTTCAAGGTGATGGTCTACTGTTCCGACGACCCGATCGCCGCGAAGCGGCTCGAGGACATGGGTTGCGTCGCCATCATGCCGCTGGCCGCGCCGATCGGCTCGGGCCTGGGCATTCAGAATCCGGTCAACATCCGCCTGATCGTCGAGCAGTCGAAGGTGCCGGTGCTGGTCGACGCCGGAGTCGGCACGGCCTCGGATGCCGCCATCGCGATGGAGCTGGGCTGCGACGGCGTGCTGATGAACACGGCGATCGCCGCCGCCAAAGACCCCGTCCGGATGGCCCGCGCGATGCGGCTGGGGGTCGAGGCCGGACGCTTGGCGTACCTGGCTGGCCGGATGCCCAGAAAGCTCTATGCCGACCCCTCGTCGCCGCTTGCCGGGTTGATCTGAATCCTTAACGAAATCCTAGGGTTACGGGGGGGTGGCACATTCATTCGGCGGCCGCGGATTTTTCTCTTTTCATCGCGGTGTTTTCGTCTATATAGCAGTCACGTACAGACGCGAATGCGCACGTGCCTCTGGCCCAGATTGGTTAAGCAACGACGTCAAAAGCGTCTTCTTATCGCCAGCCGGTGAAAGTCCGGCGATAGGGAGGCATTTTGCCATGGTCGCTGTTTACAAGGGCGCTTGGGCGCCCCGCGTCATCGTCTCGCCCACACGGCGGGCGACGTTCCACAATCCCCCTCCGGGCATGACGTCCTAGGGCGGGGGGTCCTGAAGGACCCCGCCGGGCCGAGGCGGTAACCCGTCTCCCCCACAACAACCACCGATTGTGTGAACCTCGTGTACCGGAGTACGCGATGACTGAGAAGATTTCTCGTTTTCTGGCCGAGCGGGTGCCCGAAACTCCTTGCCTGGTGGTCGATCTGGACGTGATCGCCGAGAATTACGAAACGCTGCGGCATTATCTGCCGGTGGCGACGATCTATTACGCCGTGAAGGCCAATCCGGCGCCCGAAGTGGTGCGGATGCTCGCCGACATGGGGTCCAGCTTCGACGTGGCCAGCCCTGGCGAAATCCAGCTTTGCCTGGACATGGGCATTCCGGGCGAGCGGGTCTCGTTCGGCAACACGATCAAGAAGCAGCGCGACATCGCCTGGGCCTTCGAGCGCGGCGTCGACCTGTTCGCCTTCGACAGCGAGCAGGAACTGCGAAAGATCGCCCAGTCGGCTCCCGGCGCGCGCGTGTTCTGCCGCATCCTGATGGAGTGCGAGGGCGCCGAATGGCCGCTGTCGCGCAAGTTCGGCTGCGAGGTCGAGATGGCCCGCGACCTGATGCTGATGGCCCGCGACCTGGGGCTCGACCCCTATGGCCTGTCGTTCCACGTCGGCTCGCAGCAGACCAATCTGGCCCAGTGGGACATCGCGGTGGGCCGCACGGCGATGCTGTTCACCGAGTTGAACGAGGCCGGCATCGAGCTGAAGATGATCAATCTGGGCGGCGGCTTCCCGGCCCGCTACCGCAGCGAGGTGGCGTCGATCGACACCTACGCCGACGCCGTCATGCACGCCATGACCAAGCATTTCGGCAACCGCCTGCCGCTGATGATCATCGAGCCGGGTCGCTCGATGGTCGGCGACGCCGGCATCCTGCAGTCCGAGGTCGTCTTGATCTCGCGCAAGGGCTATGACGACGACAAGCGCTGGGTCTATCTCGACGTCGGCAAGTTCGGCGGCTTGGCCGAGACCATGGACGAGGCCATCAAGTACCGCATCCGCACCAGCCACGACGGCGCCGCCGTCGGACCCGTGGTGCTGGCCGGCCCGACCTGCGATTCGGCCGACATCCTTTACGAAAAGGCCGGCTACGAGATGCCGCTCGACCTGGCGGTCGGCGACAAGGTCGAAATCCTGTCGACCGGCGCCTACACCACCACCTATTCGGCGGTCAACTTCAATGGCCTGCCGCCGTTGAAGGCCTATTACATCTGACGGTCGACGGCCGCTCCCGCGTCAGGGCGGGAGCGGCCGCTCCCGCCAGGGAGACGACGCCATGTCCCTGATCTTGAACATCGTCTGGATGGTCTTCGGCGGCTTGGTCATGGCCTTCGGCTGGCTGATCGCGTCGCTGGTGATGGCCTTGACCATCATCGGGTTGCCGTGGACGCCGGCCGCCATGCGCATCGCGGGCTATACGCTGCTGCCGTTCGGGCGCCACGTCGTCGACCGCGACGCCGGGGCGCTCAGCTTTCTCGGCAATGTGATCTGGTTCCTGCTGGCCGGCTGGTGGCTGGCGCTTGGCCATCTCATGCTGGCGTTGTTCTACGCCATCACCATCATTGGCCTGCCATTCGCGTGGGCGCATCTGAAGCTGGCCGGATTGAGCCTCGCTCCGGTCGGCAAGGCCGTCGTGTCCGCCGATGAGGAGTAGGTGGACGGCAAACTTTCATCTGGGTGTTTTACCATTCCGTTCATACTGCCCTGTCCCGGAATGGATGCCCGCTTTCGCGGGCATGACGAGCCCTTGTCAACTGTTGGTCGAAAAATTCTGGAAAGATAATATGGCGTTTGGCGGTACAGTATTCAGAAATTTCACATTGTTTGTATTCGTCCTGGTCGTGTCGCTTTATTATACGATCGACGTCGTCGGGCTAAGAGTTCTCAATCCTCTTGACGTGACGTGGATTCGTGGCGATCCGGTGACGCATTACACCGGCTGGATCTTCATGCGTGATGAAGATTTTTTCGTCTTTCCGCTGACATTGGCGAAAAGGCTGGGCGACGGAACGCCCACGGCTTTCCTGGACAACATTCCGTGGATGGCCTTGCTGTTCAAGCCGTTTTCCTCGGTGTTGCCGACCGATTTCCAATATTTCGGACTGTTTGTTTTCCTGTGCGCGGGCATGCAGTTCTATTTCGGCATGCGGTTGTGTCGCGCGATCTCCGACGACCGACTGGTCGCCGTGTTGGGCGGATTGCTGTTCCTGCTTTCGCCGCCATTCACTTGGCGGGCGTTCGGCCATTTCTCCCTCTGCGCGCACTGGCCCATCCTGGGAACCCTTCTTTACCTCGTCCGTCCGCCGCCGTCCGAGGAATCCATCGGGCGGTACTGGCCGCTGGTCGCGCTTTGCGCCGCGGCGGCCGGACTGCACCCCTACATCGCGGCCATGGTGCTGGCGATTTCGTGGCTCGTCATCCTGCGCGCCATGCGCGACCTGGGAATCGGGTCCAGCAGGGTGGCGGGACTGAAGCTGGCCGGTTCCTGCCTGCTGGCGACGGTCGTGGTGATGGCCCTGATGGGTCTTCTGTTCGTTCCGGGCCATGTGTCGAGTTCGACCGGCTGGGGCTATCACTCGATGAACCTGCTGGCGCTGGTCGATCCCCAGGCTTACGCGTCCCTGGCGCTGCCCCGGCAGGCGACGGGGGGCGGCCAGTACGAGGGATACAATTACCTTGGCCTGGGGGTCATTCTGCTGCTCGCGGGCGCCATCGTCCGTCGCCTCGTCGTGAAAGGGGACGATGTGCGGCGCCGTCTCGACCCGGTCATCTGCGGGCTGATCGTGGTTGGGTGCTTGGCGTTCGCCGCGTCGACCAAGATCACGTTTGGTCCGTATACGCTGGTCGACCTGGACATCCCGAAGGGACTGGCCGAAATCCTGGGCTCGTTCCGGGCGAGCGGACGGTTTTTCTGGCCGGCCTATTATCTGATCCTTCTGGCCATCCTGGCGCTCGCCCTGCGGCCCCCGGTGGGCTGGGGATGGCGCCTGTTCGTGGGCGCGATGGTGGTCGTGCAGTTCCTGGATACGGCCTCGCTGCGCGGCGCCGTTCACGCCCAATGGGCCGACTACCGCTATGAGAGTCCCCTGGTCGACCCGGTTTGGGAACGACTGCCGCGGCACGAGCGGCGCCTGTCGCTGCTCCCCCACGTCCTGTGCGACCCCGACAACACGCCCGGAACCGAGTTGTCTCCGGCCTTCACCCTGTACGCCTATCGCAACGGCATGAGCATCGACAGCTTCCGCGCCGGCCGGACCAACAAGCGGGTCCGGCACCATGCTTGCGGCGGGGCACCTCCCTGGAAGCGGGACGGCCTTCGCGACGACACCGCCTATGTCTTGTCGCCGCACATGATCGGCGAGATCGTCGCGCTGGCGCGCAAAGGCAAGCTCGGCGACAAGCATTGCGCCGAGGCCGACCAGTTCATACTCTGCTCGTCCTCATGGGACAGGCCACCGGGGGTCGCGGCCGACCTTCAGGGGCGCGATGCCATCGGCGCGACGAGCCAGGGCATGGACCTCGTCCGCGCCTTCGGCCGGGGTGTTGAAAAATCGGCCCCTTACGGCCGCTTCGGCCTCGCCGCGCGCGGGGCGCTGGCGCGCGAGGGCGTGCCGGAACAATTCCTGATGGGCGTCCCGTTGGGAGCGTCGGTTCCCGGGGGAACGCTGCGTGTTCCCCCCGCCTTCGACGCGGAGTGAGACTAGATGCCGAACAACGCCGGCCACCAGCCGGCCGCCAGCAGCATCTGCCCGGCCAGGCCGGGGGTCAGGGCCAGGCCGCGGCGCAGGGCGGGAAGGCCCTGATTGGCGAGGATGCGCCATCCCAGGCGCAGGCTCCACAGGATGCCCAGCGAGGCGCGTATTGATAGCCCAACTCGACGAAGCGTTCGCGCGGGGTGCCCG
>JADFZP010000015.1:2068-17824 GCA_015232485.1 Alphaproteobacteria bacterium | reverse complement strand
CTGGCCGGCGATCCCCGTTTCATGCCCTTGCCGACTCGCGAGGCGCGCATGATGCCGCTTCAGCGCCCGAGCGGGCCGGTCTCGGTGGCTCCGCCGCCGCAAGCCGCCGCAAGCCCCGACGCCGCCGCGATTCGCCGCGCCATCGCCGCCCAGGGCTTGACCGACACCAGCCATCCGCTGCTCCAGGCCACCGAGGATGGCGGGCAGGATTGGTTCTCGAACGGCATGATGGCCAATCTCGACCGCTACAAGGCGGCGGGCGCGCCGCGATGACCGATCTGGTGGTCGCCGCGCCGGGCGTCTTGCGATTCGACGGACGCTCGTTCCGTTGCGCGCTGGGTCGCGGCGGCGTATCGGCCGACAAGCGCGAGGGCGACGGCGCCACCCCGCTTGGCCGGTTTCCGTTGCGCCGGGCGCTGTGGCGTCCCGACCGCATGGCGGCGCCGGTCACCGGCTTGGCCGTCCTGCCGTTGTCGCCCGATGACGGCTGGTGCGACGATCCCGGCCACGCCGATTACAACCGTCCGGTCCGCCTTCCCCATCCGGCGCGCTGCGAGACCCTGTGGCGCGAGGATGGCGTTTACGATGTGATCGTGGTGGTGGGCCACAACGACGATCCGCCGGTGGCGGGGCTGGGCAGCGCCATCTTCATGCATGTCGCGCGGCCCGACCGCGCGCCGACCGAGGGCTGCGTGGCGCTCGACCTGCCGGATCTGCTGGCCCTGCTGACCCTGTGCCGCCCCGGCGACTCGCTGGTGGTGGAGCGCTGAAAGCGGTGGCAGGCCCCGCCTTCCGCTCTATATAATCGCGCCGGGCGAGTGAGGGGTGTGCATGGGAGCGATTCGGCGCCAGCGGGCGATCATCGACCGCCGGGCGGTCATCAACGGTCTGGACGACTTGCTGGCCGGGGACGCGCCCCGGTCCAAGCGGCGCGGCCGCGTGCTCGACTACCTGAAATCCGTGATGGCGGCGGGCAAGACCGAGGTGCGCAAGCGCTTCGACGAGCACGGCCGCGGCTCGGTGACGGTGCGCGAGAACTGCTTCCTGGTCGACCAACTGGTCCGCGTCATCCACGACTTCGCGGTCGAGCACGAAATCGGCGGCGGCGTGCGAACGGCCGGCGAGATGCTGGGCGTGGTGGCGGTCGGCGGCTATGGCCGCGGCGAATTGTCGCCCCATTCCGACATCGACCTGCTGTTCCTGCTGCCCTACAAGCGCACCCCCTACAGCGAGCAGGTGGTCGAGTGGATCCTGTACATGCTGTGGGATCTGGGGCTGAAGGTCGGCCATTCGACCCGCTCGGTCGACGAGTGCATCCGCCAAGCCAAGGACGACTGGACGATTCGCACGGCGATGCTCGAGGCGCGCTGGCTGTGGGGCGACCAGAAGATCTATCGCGAGCTGAAGACCCGCTACCGCTCGGAGGTCGCCAACGGCTCGGGCGAGGAATTCGTCGAAAGCAAGCTGTCCGAGCGCAATCAGCGCCATGACCGGATGGGCGACACCCGCTATGTGCTCGAGCCCAACATCAAGGAGGGCAAGGGGGGTCTGCGCGACCTGCACACCCTGTTCTGGATCGCGCGCTATCTCTACGACGTGGCCGACGTGCCCGAACTGGTCGGGCGCGGCATCCTGTCGGCCGACGCGGCGCAGCGCTTCGCCAAGGCGCAGGAGTTCCTGTGGACGGTGCGCTGTCATCTGCACCTCTTGACCGACCGCCCCGAGGACCGGCTGACCTTCGACGTGCAGCCCTCGATCGCCCAGCGCATGGGCTATGGCGACCGCGCCGGGGCGCGCGGCGTCGAACGCTTCATGAAGCACTATTTCCTGATCGCCAAGGATGTCGGCGACCTGACCCGCATCTTCTGCGCGGTGCTGGAGGAGCAGCACAAGCGCAAGCCGCGCCTGCGCCTGTCGCAGCGGCTGTTCGGGCGGCGCGGCGCCGTCGAGGGCTTCCGCCTCGACGGCGACCGGCTCAACGTGGCCGGCGACAAGGATTTCGCGGACGAGCCGCTGCGGCTGATCCGCCTGTTCCACGTGGCGCTCGAGCACGACCTCGACATCCATCCGCACGCCCTTAGTCTGGTCACCCAGAATTTGCGGCGCATCGATCAGCGGCTGCGCGCCGACTCCAAGGCCAACGCGCTGTTCATGGACATGCTGACCTCGAAGAAAGACCCCGAGGTGGCGCTGCGCCACATGAACGAGGCCGGCGTGTTGGGCCGCTTCGTGCCGGATTTCGGGCGGGTCGTGGCGCAGATGCAATACGACATGTACCACGTGTACACGGTCGACGAGCACACCATCCAGGCGATCGGCATCCTCCACCGCATCGAGGAGGGCGCCCTGACCAAGGAGATGCCGGCGTCCTCCGAGGTGATCCACGAGATCCAGTCGCGCCGCGCCCTGTTCGTCGCCACCTTCCTGCACGACATCGCCAAGGGCCGCGGCGGCGACCATTCCGAACTGGGCGCCGTCGTCACCGCCAAGCTGGGGCCGCGCCTGGGCCTTTCCGACGAGGAGACCGAGACGGCGGCCTGGCTGGTGCGCAACCACCTGATGATGAGCCGCACCGCCTTCAAGCGCGACATCGACGACTTCAAGACCATTCAGGATTTCGTCACCGAGGTGCAGTCGCCCGAGCGGCTGCGGCTTTTGCTGCTGCTGACCGTGGCCGACATCCGCGCGGTCGGGCCGACCGTTTGGAACAACTGGAAGGCCGGGCTGCTGCGCGAACTTTATTACCGCGCCGACGAGATGATGACCGGCGGCCTGTCGGTCGAAAAGCGCGAAGCCCGCGTCGAGGCGGCCCAGCGCGCGTTGCGCAAGGAACTGGCCGTGCTGGGCTGGCCGGCCGAGGACATCGAGGCCCATCTGGGGCGCGGCTATCCCTCGTACTGGGTGTCGTTCGATTTCGCGACCTTGTTGCGCCACGCCCGACTGGTGCGCGAGGCCGAGGCCATCCACGCCCCGCTGACCATCGACAGCCATGTCGACCTGGCCCGCGCGGTGACCGAGATCGTCATCTACACCAGCGACCATCCCGGCCTGTTCAGCCAGATCGCCGGGGCGATGGCGGTGGCCGGCGCCTCGATCGTCGACGCCAAGATCATCACCCTGACCAACGGCATGGCGCTCGACACCTTCTGGATTCAGGAATCAATGGGTGGCGCCTTCGACTCGCCCAGCAAGCTGGCCAAGCTGTCGGCCTGCGTCGAGCAGGCGCTGTCCGGTCGGCTGCGCCCGGCCCGCGAGTTGGCGGCGCGCTCGAAGGCGCAACTCGGCAGCCGCACGCGGGTGTTCAAGGTGCCGCCGCGCGTCTTGATCCACAACGCCGCCAGCCGCACCCACACCCTGATCGAGGTCAACGGCCGCGACCGCCCCGGCCTGCTGCACGACGTCACCGCGGCGATGACCGATTTGGGGCTGACCATCTCCAGCGCCCACATCTCGACCTATGGCGAGCGGGTGGTCGACGTCTTCTACGTCAAGGACGTGTTCGGCATGAAGGTCGAGCACGACGGCAAGCTGCGCCAGATCAAGGAGCGCCTAACCAAGGCGCTGTCCGACCCCAGCGACGAACCCGAACCCTCGCGCTCGGCGGCGGAATGACGCGCGGCCCGTATAATACCGGCGAGCCATTTGCTTGACTCACCTCGCTAGCCCCTTCGAGGCCCCTTCGCCGTCATGCCCGTGCTTGACACGGGCATCCGGCTGTTCCCGCGGAGCCGCGTGGATGGCCGGATCAAGTCCGGCCATGACGAGTGGAGGACACCAAGAGTCACCAAGGGAGCGCGAATGCGGCTTTGCCTTGGTGTCTTTGGTGTCCTTGGTGTTTCTTCATTTCCTCTCGCCGCGGCCGACCGCGCCATGAATTTCGCCCGCGCCATCGCCACGGTTGGCGGGTTCACCATGCTCAGCCGGTTGACCGGCTTCGCGCGCGACATGCTGATCGCCGCGTTCCTGGGCACCGGGATGGTGGCCGACGCGTTTTTCGTGGCGTTCAAATTTCCCAACCTGTTCCGCCGCCTGTTCGCCGAGGGCGCGTTCAACGCGGCGTTCGTGCCGCTGTTCGCGGGCGTCTTGGAATCGGAGGGCCCCGACGCGGCGCGGCGCTTCGCCGAGCACGCCATGGCGGTGCTGGGCTGGTGGTTGCTGGCCTTCGTCGCGCTGTTCGAGGTCGTGATGCCTTGGGCGATGCTGGGCTTCGCGCCGGGCTTCGCCGAGGACCCCGCCAAGCTGGCGCTGACCGTCGAGCTGACCCGCATCACCTTTCCCTATCTGCTGTTCATCTCGCTGGTCTCGCTGCAAAGCGGCGTGCTGAATTCGATGGGGAAATTCGCGGCGGCGGCGGCCACCCCGGTGCTGCTCAATCTGTCGCTGATCGCCGCGCTGATCGGGCTGACGCCGCATCTGCCGGGGGCGGGACACGCCCTGGCGGTGGGGACCACGATCGCCGGTCTCGCCCAATTCGCCTGGCTGGCGATCAGCGTGCGCCGGGCGGGGGTGCCCCTGGCGCCGCGCCTGCCCCGCATGACGCCGCGGGTCGGGCTGTTGCTGCGGCGCATCGTGCCGGGCGCGGTGGGGGCGGGAATCTATCAGGTCAATCTGCTGGTCGATACGATGATCGCCTCGCTGATCGGGCCGGGAACGGTGGCGGTGCTGTTCTATGCCGACCGCATCGCGCAATTGCCGCTGGGCATCGTCGGCGTGGCGATCGGCACCGCGCTGTTGCCGCTGCTGAGCCGCCAACTTCGGGCGGGCGGGATGGCGGAGGCGGCGCACAGCCAGAACCGGGCGATCGAATTCGCGCTGCTGCTGACCGTGCCCGCCATGGCGGCGCTGGTGGCGATCGGCGAGCCGCTGGTGATGGTGCTGTTCCAGCGCGGCGCCTTCGGACCCGAGCAGACCCGCATGACCGCCGAGGCGCTGGCCGCGCTGTCGCTCGGCCTGCCGGCCTATGTGCTGAACAAGGCGCTGACCCCGGCCTTCTTCGCCCGCGAGGACACCGCGACTCCGGTCAAGGTGGCGGGTGTCGCCATGCTGGCCAACATCGTGATCAATCTGGCTCTGATGAAGCCCTTGGCCCATGTCGGGCCGGCGCTGGCCACCGCGCTGTCGTCCTGGGCCAATGTCGCCTTGCTGGCGTGGCTGCTGCGGCGCCACGGCCATCTCGCCATGGACGAGCGGCTGAAGCGGCGGCTGCCGCGCATCGTCTTGTCTTCGGCGGCGATGGGGGGCGCGCTGTGGGCGGCTTCGCGTTACATGGCGCCGCTATGGGCCGGCGGCACGGCCGAGCGGGCCTTGGGTCTGGCCGCGCTGGTGGGCGGCGGGTTGGCCCTGTTCGCGGCGCTCGCCCATCTGAGCGGCGCCGCGCGGGTCTCGGACCTCAAGGGGATGATGCGCCGGACGACGCCCTGATCGGAGCATCGTGCCTCACGACGCGACCAGCGGCCATTGCGGCCGCGGCCAAGGGCGCCAAAGGCGCCCGCCCGGCGAGGGCAAACATAAGCCCTAAGGCGTGACGCGTCACGCCTTAGGGAACCGCTTCGACCGCCTGAACCTCGGGGACGTAGTAGCGCAGCATGTTCTCGATGCCGTGCTTCAGCGTGGCGGTCGAGCTGGGGCAACCCGAGCAGGCGCCTTGCAGGGTCAGATAGACCACGCCGTCTTCGAAGCTGCGGAAGATGATGTCGCCGCCGTCATTGGCGACGGCGGGACGCACGCGGGTGTCCAGCAGTTCCTTGATCTGGGTGACCACGTCGCTGTCGTCGCCCTGCTCGGCCTGCTCGCCGCCGTCCACCACGACCGGGGCGCCCGAGGCGAAGTGCTCCATGATGGCGGCCAGGATCTGCGGCTTCAGCACCGGCCAGTCCTGGGCGTCGCGCTTGGCGACGGTGACGAAATCCGAGCCCAGGAAGACGCCGGTGACGCCGTCGATCGCGAACAGCCGCTGCGCCAGGGGCGAGCGGGCCGCCGCGCCTTCGGACGCGAAGTCGACGGTGCCGCGCTCCATGACGGCGCGCCCCGGCAAGAACTTCAACGTGGCGGGGTTTGGGGTGGCTTCGGTCTGGATGAACATGGCGTCCCTTCCTGCGGCTAATCCGTTCGGATAGATGGGACAGCCGCGCGTCTTGGTCAAGAGTTTTAGCGGCCTGCGGAAAAAGTCGGCCCGGCTTTAAAACGGCCGGTCGCGAACGGTTCAGGCGGCGCGGCTGGCCGGCGATTCGGTGAGCAGGGCGAACAGCCCTTCACAGGTGTCGGTGCCCCGCAGCTTTTCGCAGACGCCCTTGTCGCGCAACAGCCGCGACACGCGGGCCAGCGCCTTCAGATGGTCGGCGCCCGCCGATTCCGGGGCGAGCAGCAGGAAGATGAGATCGACCGGCTGTTCGTCGATCGATTCGAAATTGATCGGGCGCTCGAGGCGGGCGAACAGGCCGTGCAGGCGGTCGAGCGTGGGCAGCTTGCCATGCGGGATGGCGATGCCGTTGCCGACTCCGGTGGTGCCGAGCCGCTCGCGCTCCAGCAGCACGTCGAACACCGCCCGTTCGTGCATGCCGGTCAACTCGGCGGCGCGGCGCGCCAGTTCCTGCAGAGCCTGCTTCTTGCTCGTCGCGCGCAGATTGGGAATCACCCCTTGCGAACTGAGCAGGTCAGCGATTTCCATGGTCCATCCCTCGTGAATACGTTGCGCGGTGCCTGCCGCAGCAGAAAAAACACCGCTCGACGCCGGCCCGTTCGGCCTTCGTCATTCCCTGGACGTCCTTGCGTTCCCGCCCGGCCTGCTGGGGGCCACGAAGCGCCGGAACATAGGCCCGGCCCCGCCACGAGTCAAGCGCCCCCACACCTTCGGACCTAAACACCAAGCGCCTTTTCGCGGCGTCGCTGCACCGAAGAGGGGATGCGCATGGCTTCCCGATACTTTGCCACCGTGCGGCGGGCGATGTCGATACCATCGGTCTTCAACAGTTCCACAATCTTGTCATCGGACAAGATGTCGTTGGGTTCTTCGTGATCGATCAAGGTCTTGATGCGATCGCGAACCGCCTCGGCGGAATGGGCCTCGCCGCCCGACGATCCCGCGATCGCCTGGGTGAAGAAATATTTCAGCTCGTAGATGCCGCGCGGAGTCTGCATGTACTTGTTGGCGGTCACCCGGCTGACCGTGCTTTCGTGCATGCTGATCGCCGTCGCGATATCGCGAAGCACCAGCGGGCGAAGATGGCGCACGCCTTTGAGGAAGAACGCGTCCTGCTGCTGCACGATCTCGGTGGCCACCTTCAGGATGGTGGTGGCGCGCTGATGCAACGACTTGACCAGCCAGTTGGCCGATTGCAGCCGCTCGGACAGATAGGTCTTGTCGTCCTTGGTGGCGCCCTTGGTGACGTGGGCGTAATAGCGGGTGTTGACCAGCACGCGCGGCAGGGTCTCGGTGTTCAGCTCGATGATCCAGCCGCCGCCGGCCCCCGGATTGGCGCGCATCAGCACGTCGGGGGTGACCGGCTGGGCGACCGCGTGGTCGAAGGCCAGCGCCGGCTTGGGGTCGAGCGCGCGGATCTCGCCGATCATCTCGGCCAGATCGTCGGAATCGACGCCGCACACCCGAAGCAGCCCGGCCAGATCGCGCCGGGCCAGCATCTCCAGATTGTCGAGCAACGCGGCCATCGCCGGGTCGTAGCGATTGCGGTCGATCAGTTGCAGCGCCAAGCATTCCTTGAGGCCGCGCGCGAAGATGCCGGGCGGGTCGAAGCGTTGCAGCCGGGTCAGCACCGCCTCGACATGGGCGGTTTCGCAACCAAGCTGGACGGCCAGTTCGGCCAGATCGCCGCTGATCCAGCCGGCCCCGTCCAGCATCTCGATCAGGTGCAGCCCGATCAGCTTGTCGGCCGGGTCGTGGATGTCGAGGTTGAGCTGCGAGACCAGGTGTTCGCGCAGGCTGATGTCGCGCGCCACCGTCTGTTCCAGATTGCCGTCCTCGCCGTCGAAGCCGGCGCTGCCGCCGCGGCCCCAATCGGCGAAGGCCTCGCCGCCCTCGCCATCGACCGGGCTGTCGTTGTTCCAGGTGTTGTCGACCTCGATGTCGAGCGGGGATTCCGTCTGGCCCTGCACCGAGTCGAGCAAGGCCGGCTCGGGCGGCGGCTGCAAATCGGGCTGCGGCGCCTCGTCGGGGCCGTCATGGTCGCCCTCGTCGCGCTCGAGCAGCGGATTGCGCTCGAGTTCCTGCTCGACGAAGTTGGTGAGTTCCATGTTGGACAATTGCAGCAGCTTGATCGCCTGCTGCAATTGCGGCGTCATGACAAGGGATTGGCTCTGCCTCAGATCCAATCGGGGTGAGAGGCCCATCGCCATCTACAGACTGAAACGTTCGCCGAGATAGACCCGCCGCACACCCTCGTGCGCGACGATCTCGGAGGGGCGGCCCTCCATCAACACCACGCCATCGTGCAGGATGTAGGCGCGGTCGATGATGTCCAGCGTCTCGCGGACATTGTGGTCGGTGATCAAGACGCCGATTCCGCGGTGTTTGAGATGGCCCACCAGGTCGCGGATGTCGCTGACCGCGATCGGGTCGATGCCGGCCAGCGGCTCGTCGAGCAGGATGAAATGCGGCTGCGAGGCCAAGGCGCGGGCGATTTCCACCCGCCGCCGCTCGCCGCCCGACAAAGCCAGCGCCGGGGCGCGGCGCAGATGGGTGATCGAGAACTCGGCGAGCAGCGATTCCAGCATCGCCTCGCGCCGGTCGCGGATCGGCTCGACCACCTCGAGCACCGCCAAAATGTTGTTCTCGACGGTCAGCCCGCGGAAGATCGACGCCTCTTGCGGCAGATAGCCGATCCCCAGGCGGGCGCGGCGATACATCGGCAAATCGGTGACGTCCTGGCCGTCCAGGGTGATGCTGCCGACATCGGGGCTGATCAGCCCGGTGATGAGATAAAAGCAGGTGGTCTTGCCCGCGCCGTTGGGGCCAAGCAGCCCGACCGCCTCGCCGCGCTGCACCGACAGCGTGACGTCGCGCAGCACCGGCCGGCGACGGAAGCCCTTGCCGAGATTCGAGGCGACCAGCCCGGCATTGTCGGCGACCAGCCGCGGCGCCGCGCGCGCCGCCCCGGTGTCGCCATCCTCCCTGACCCGTCCAGCGCTCACCGTTGTGCCTCGTCCTTCTTCGGCACGAACAGGCCCTTCACCCGACCCCCTGGCTTGCCGGGCGCCGCCGCGAACAGCCGGCTGACGCCGGTATCCAGATTCACTTCGGCGAAGCCGCCATTCAGCTGGTTTTCGCCGCGAGTGATCTTAACCGAACCCTCCATCGTCGCGATACCCGTTTCGGCGTTGTAGCGGGCCCGCTCGCCGGTCACCCTCTCGCGCTCGGTGGTGATGACCACCGAACCCTCGGCCTCGGACCGCGACAGCTTGAGGCCGTCGCGGCCGTCCTTGAACCAGGCGCGCAGAACCTCGGAGTGGATGGTGCGGCCGTTGCGGGTGGCCTGGGCCTCGCCGCGCGCCACCGCCGTGCGGGTCTTTTCCTCGTATTCGATGGTGTCGCGCGCCGAAACCGTGTCGTTGCCGGCCACCAGCCGCGGCTGGCCGGTCAGCACGAAACGGCCGTCATCGATCTGATACGAGGCGCGGGCGCCGGTCGCGGTCTCGCTGGGCGTGGCGATGCGCACCGCGCCCTCGGCCTCCAGCCGCCAGACCTCGGTCTTGCCGTCCAGTTCGCGGTAGTGGGCGGTCAGGCTGTCCGCCGTGACGGTGACCCGGCCGCGCACCGCGCGGGCGTTGCCGCGGGCGATGAACTTCTTGCCGTCCTGGGTCCATTCGATGCCCTTGTCGGCATAGACCTCGATCGGCCCGCCATCGCCGCCCGACAGGTCGAACCCCTGGGCCTGCGCATTGAATGTCCACAGGGTCAGAAGGAGGGCGGCGAGAAGACGGCGCATCATTTCCGCCCCCCCGCCGCGTTGAGGACGGCGCGGCTGCGCCCGGTGACCTCGATGCGGCGGCCGCGCTCGCCGACCGTGAAGCCCTCGCCCTCGACGATGCCGAACGGGCCCTGGGCGAGCACCGGCTCGACGCCGCGCACCGTGGCGTCGCCCAACTCGATGCGGGCGCTCGAGGTGTGAACCTCGTAGCCCTGGTCGTGATAAAGGTCGACGCTGCCGGCCAGATCGACCGCGTTCTCGCGCTGGAGGTAATAGCCGGTGTCGGCGTCGAGCATCACGCCGGCCCCATTGTCCAGCGACATGTCGGCGGTCGGCGACGACAGCATCACCACCGGCGATTCGGGGTGGCTGCGCCGCGCCTCGAGCGCCGTCACGGTGAACGGCCGGTTCTCGGTGTCGCTGCCGAAATAGCGCGGATTGGTCATCGTCAGGGTGTCGCCGACCCGGCCGTCGACATCGGCGAAGCCCAGGCTGAAGCGCACCTCGATCGCCGTCAGGCCGGGCCAGATCACCACCAGACCCAACAGGGTCACCGCCAGGGCGGGCAGCAACACCTTCATCAGGAAGACGAAGCGGCTGTAGCGCGCCACCCCCAGCCCGATGCGGGCCGACCGGGATGGCTCATGGCCGGCCAGGATGCCCCGCATCATGCCAGCCCCGTCCGCAGGCAGTCATGGACGTGCAGGATGCCGATCGGGCGGCCCTCGTCATCGACCACGAACAGGCTGGTGATGGCGCGGGCGTTCATCTGCTGCAACGCCTCGACGGCGAGCAGGCGCGGCCCGATGGTGCGCGGCGCGCGGGTCATCACCTCGGCCGCCGTCTGATCGACCAGATCGCGCGACATGTGGCGGCGCAGATCGCCGTCGGTGATCACGCCGGCCAGCAGGCCGCGCTCGTCGATCACCCCGGCGCAGCCGAAGCTTTTGCCGGTCATCTCGGGGAGGACCTCGGTCATGCGCAGATGCAGCGGCACCAGCGGCACGGCGGCGCCCGAATGCATCAGGTCGCCGACCCGCAACAGGCGCCGGCCAAGCTGTCCGCCCGGATGGAAGACCTTGAAATCGGCCGCCGAAAAGCCGTTGCGCTCAAGCAAGGCCACGGCCAGGGCGTCGCCCAGCGCCAGGGTCATGGTGGTCGAGGTGGTGGGGGCCAGGCCCATCGGGCAGGCTTCGGGCAGGGGCGGAAGCACCAGCGCGACATCGGCCGCGTCGGCCAACGTGCTGCCCCGCCCGCTGGTCACCGCGACCAGCGGAATGGCGAAGCGGCGGGTGTAGGCGACAATGTCGGACAGTTCGGGCGTCTCGCCCGAGTTGGACAAGGCCAGCACGGCGTCCGAAGGGGTGATCATGCCCAGGTCGCCATGGCTGGCCTCGGCCGGGTGGACGAACATCGACGGCGTGCCGGTCGACGAGAAGGTGGCGGCGATCTTGCGGGCGATGTGGCCGCTTTTGCCCATGCCGGTGACCACCACGCGACCGCTGGCCCCGGCGATCAGATCCAAGGCGCGCACGAACTCGGCGCCCAGGCTTTCACCAAGGACGGTCAGGGCGTGGGCCTCGTTGCCCAGCACGCGGCGCGCCGAGTCGAGATCGCTGGCGGGGTCGCCACGCGTCACGGCGGTTCCATGGATGGTCATGCGGCCGGTCACTCGGGGTTGCCGTTCGATTGCAAGAAGTATGCCCATGGCGCGGCCCGAAATCAACGCCACCGCCGGTCAGTGGGCGAAGATGTCCTGCTCGGACCACCCGGCGAGGTCCAGGCCGGCCCGGTCGGGGAGGAAGCGGAAACAGGCCTCGGCCAAGCCGCGCCGGCCTTCGCGGTCGAGCAGATGCTCGAGCTTGCCCTTGAGGGCATGGAGATACAGCACGTCCGAGGCGGCGTACGCCATCTGATCGGGCGACAACTCGTCGGTTCCCCAATCCGAGCATTGCTGCTGCTTCGATAGCTCGATGCCCAGAAGATCGCGGCACAGATCCTTGAGGCCGTGGCGGTCGGTGTTGGTGCGGGTCAGCCGCGAGGCGATCTTGGTGCACCACGCCGGCTCGACCCGCACGCCGAGATGGCGTTCGATCATCGCCAGGTCGAAGCGGGCGAAGTGGAACAGCTTGGTCACCGACGGGTCGGCCATCAGCGCCGCCAGATTGGGCGCGTCGTAGACCGGCTTGGGGAAGTGCACCAGATGGGCCGAGCCGTCGCCAGCCGAAAGCTGGACGACGCACAGGCGGTCACGGCGCAGGTCGAGACCCATGGTCTCGGAGTCGACGGCGACGCAATCGCCGAAGCGCAGTCCGGGGGGCAAATCGCCGCGGTGAACCGTAACCGTCATGCGTACCCCGCGAACCGGGAAAAAAATGGTGCCCAGGAGAAGACTCGAACTTCCACGACCTTTCGGCCACTAGAACCTGAATCTAGCGCGTCTACCAATTCCGCCACCTGGGCACACCCGGCAAAGGCGGTTACGCCCCGTCGAGGGGGGGATAACTACATCGGGGCGAATGGGGCTGTCAACAGCTTTTGAGGAGGGGCGTTGCCATACGGCCTCGCGTCCTTTAGTTTGCGCTGCAAGCGTTCGTATGCCCTGGGAGGCCGTTCATGTCGCGTCGGGTCGCTACCGTCTTCGGAGGATCGGGTTTCATCGGGCGCCACGTGGTGCGCCGCTTGGCCGCCGATGGCTGGGTGGTACGGGTCGCGGTGCGCGACCCCGAGGCCGCCAACTTCCTGAAGCCGATGGGCGACGTCGAGCAGATCGTGCCGGTGCGCGCCGACATCGGCGACCCCGAATCGGTGCGCCGCGCCGTCCACGGCGCCGAGGCGGTGGTTTCGCTGGTCGGGATTCTTTACGAGCGCGGCCGGCGCGGCTTCCAGGCGGTCCATGTCGAGGGCGCCGCCAACAGCGCCCGCGCCGCCGCCGAGGCGGGCTCGGCCGCGCTGGTCCACATCTCGGCGTTGGGCGCCGACGCCAAGTCCGGCTCGGCCTACGCGCGCAGCAAGGCGGCCGGCGAGGCGGCGGTCAGGGCGGCCTTCCCCAAGGCGACCATCCTGCGCCCCAGCGTGGTGTTCGGCCCCGAGGACGATTTCTTCAACCGATTCGCCAAGCTGTCCAGCTTCACCCCGGTGCTGCCGGTCTTCACCAAGGACGGGCTGAAGCCGCACGGCCTGTCGATCGACTTCTTCGGAAGCGGCGGCCCGAAATTCCAGCCGGTCTATGTCGGCGACGTGGCCGACGCGGTGATGGTGGCGATCCGCGATTCGCGCGCCCATGGCGGCAAGACCTACGAGCTGGGCGGCCCCACGGTCTATTCGATGAAGCGGATCATGGAGCTGGTCCTGGAATTCACCGACCGCCGCCGGCTGCTGGTGCCGCTGCCCTTCATGGTCGGGCGCATCCAGGCGGCCTTCCTGAAATACCTGCCCAGCCCGCCGCTCACCCCCGACCAGATGCGGCTGATGGAAACCGACAACGTGCTGACCGGCGGGACCCCCGGCCTCGAGGCGCTGGGCGTCGAGCCGACCAACGCGGAAGCCATCCTGCCGCAATACCTGGCCCGCTACCGCGCCATCGAGGAGCAGCCGACGTCGCGCATCCGGCGGGGCAAATAGACGCTCAGGCCGCAACCTGTCAGGCGATCCGGTCGATGTCGGCGTCGCTCAACGTGCCGGGAACGATGGTCAGCGGTATGCGCAACCGCGCGGCATGCTTGCCGACCAGCGCCGAGACCAGCGGCCCCGGCCCCTCGGGCCCGGTGCCGGCGGCCAGCACCAGGATCGAGATCGAAGGCTCCTCCTCGATCAGGGCCAGCAGTTGCTCGCGGGTGTCGCCCTCGCGCACATGCAGCACCGCGATGTTGCCCGAGCAGCGCTGAACGTCGCCGGCCAGGCGTTGCAGCAGGCGCTCGGCCTCGTCGCGGGCCTCCTCGCGCATCAGGTCGCCGATCGCCGCGAAGTGCTGGAACTCGGCCGGCGCGACCACCCGCAGCAGGGCGACGCGACCGTCGGTGGCGCGCGCCCGTCGGCAGGCGAAGCGCAGGGCCGAGCGCATCTCCTCGGTATCGTCGACCACCACCAGGAACACCCGCGGGTCTTCGGACATGGTCAGCCCTTCCGAAAGGCGGTGGCCGCCAGCCAGCCGGCGGCGCCGGCCAGCGCGATCGCCATGATACCGTAGGCGGCGCCGTGCTCGTGGGCGAAATGGTACAACTCGGCGCCCAATCCGATCTTGCTGACGATCAAGGGAGTCGTTTGGGCGCTGACCACCTCGCCGCCGCGCAGCAGATAGACTTCGACGCTGTAGGTGCCGGTCGGCACGTTGGCCGGAAAATGCAGGTCGGTACGGAACAGCCGGTTGCCCAGCGAGGACACCTCCCGCGTCTCGGCGGCCCACAGGCCGCGATCCCGCTTCAGGCGGATCAAGGCTTGGCGATACTCGGCGGCGCCTGCGCCCTTGTCGGCCAGCACGGGTTCCAGGTCGAGATGCTCGAGCCCGATGCGGTGACGCTCCAGCACGGCGGGCGGGGCCAGTTCGGGCAGCGGGCGGGTGGCGGCCACCCGGTAATAGGCCGGCACCGCCGCCAGATCGGCGCGGCCGGTGTTGACCCAGATGCCGCCCACCCGCTCCTTGCGGCGCACCACCTCGGGCCGGGGCGGGCCGCGCACCACCACCACCACGTCGCCCGGCCCGTCGACCGCCCCGAACAGCAGCACCTCGGTGCCGACGAAGCCGGTGGTGATCGCCACCAGATGCTTGGACAGGTCGGCGACCAGCGGCTGCGCCTCCTGCGCCCGCACCGGGGCGCAGGCCAGCAGCGACGCGATGACCAGCAAGGCGCGGATCACGGCCGCGCCCCGCCCAGCGTGTAGGGATTCTCGGGCGTCAGCACCAGATCGAGCAGCAGCCCGATGGCGACCGCCAGCACCATGGCGGCCAGCAGCACGCGCAACTGCTCGCCCTTCAGCCGGGCGCCGGCCCGCGCCCCGAACTGCGCGCCGATCACGCCGCCCAGCAGCAGCAGCAGCGCCAGCACGACGTCGACGGTCTGGTTCAGGGTGGCTTGCAGAAAGGTCGCGTTGGCGGTGACGAAGATGATCTGGAACAGCGAGGTGCCGACCACGACCTGGGTCGGCATGCCCAGCAGATAGATCATCGCCGGCACCATCACGAAGCCGCCGCCCACCCCCATGATGGCGGCCAGCACGCCGACCACCAGGCCGACGGCGGCCGGCAGCACCGCGCTGATGTAAAGCTTCGAGCGGCGGAAGCGCATCTTCAGCGGCAGGCCGTGAACCCAGCGATGCTGGTGCAGCTTGCGGCGCGGCGTGCCGCTCGGCCGCCGGCCGCGGCGCAGGGCGTCGATGCCCTCGACCAGCATCAGGCCGCCGATCACGCCCAGGAACACCACATAGGACAGCTTGATGGTCAGATCGATCTGGCCCATCCCGCGCAGCAGGCGGAACAGCCAGACGCCGAAGCTCGATCCGACGAAGCCGCCGGCGGTCAGGATCAGCCCCATGCGGACATCGACATTGCCGCGCCGCCAATGGGCCAGGACGCCCGACACCGACGAGGCGACGATCTGATTGGCCTCGGTCCCCACCGCCACGGCCGCGGGAACGCCCAGAAAGATCAGCAGCGGCGTCATCAGGAAGCCGCCGCCCACCCCGAACAGCCCCGACATGAACCCCACCCCGGCGCCGAGACCCAGGATGAGGAACACGTTCACGGACAGCTCGGCGATGGGCAGGTAGATCTGCATGGGGCCGGCAATGTTCGCCCCACGGCGCCAACCGGCGCAACCGCGCCTATGGGTTGGCGCGG
>JADFZP010000015.1:0-1968 GCA_015232485.1 Alphaproteobacteria bacterium | reverse complement strand
GGCCTTAGGGCCGCAGGAAGCCCACGATGTCGAACACCTCGCGCATGATCGGCTCGGACAGTTCGCGGGCGCGGCGGCCGCCGTCGCGCAGCACCGAATCGACATGGCCGGGATCGGCCAGCAGGCGCTTCATCTCGGCGTTCATCGGACCCAGCACCGAGACGGCCAGTTCGGTCAGCGCCTTCTTGAAGTCCGAGAACTGGGCGCCCGCGAAATCGGTCAGCACCTCCTGGCGGGTGCGGTCGGCCAAGGCCGCGTGGATGCCGACCAGATTGGCGGCCTCGGGCCGGCCCTCCAGGCCGCTTTCCTCGGCGGGCAGCGGCTCCAGGTCGGTCTTGGCCTTGCGGATCTTCAAAGCGATGGTGTCGGCGTCGTCGGTCATGTTGATGCGGGAATAGTCCGACTCGTCGGATTTGCTCATCTTCTTGGTGCCGTCGCGCAGCGACATGACGCGGGTGGCGGCGCCGAAGATCAGCGGCTCGGGCAGCGGGAAGAAGTCGCGGCCGTAATCGCCATTGAACTTCTGGGCGATGTCGCGGGCCAGTTCCAGATGCTGCTTCTGGTCCTCGCCCACGGGAACGTGGGTGGCGCGGTAGGCCAGGATGTCGGCGGCCATCAGGTTGGGATAGGCGTAAAGCCCGACCGAGGCGTTCTCGCGGTGCTTGCCGGCCTTCTCCTTGAACTGGGTCATCCGGTTCAGCCAGCCCAGGCGGGCCACGCAATTGAAGATCCAAGCCAGCTCGGCATGGGCCGGAACCTGGCTTTGGTTGAAGACCACGTTGCGGGCGGGATCGACGCCGGCCGCCAACATGCCGGCGGTCACCTCGCGCGTGTGGTCGCGCAAACCCTGGGGGTCTTGCCAAACCGTGATGGCGTGCATGTCGACGATGCAGAAGATGCACTCGTATTCGTTTTGCAGCCGCACCCAGTTGCGAATCGCGCCCAGGTAATTGCCCAGATGCAGGTTGCCGGTCGGCTGGACGCCGGAGAAGATGCGGTTCATGCGCCACTCCAAGGATGATGGGCCGAGTTAGCAGGTTTCGCTTTCGACCTCAAGGCACCAGCCGGTAGCCGCCCGGCTCGGTGACCAGGATGCGGGCATGGGCGGGATCGGCTTCGATCTTGCGGCGCAGGCGATAGACGTGCGTCTCGAGCGTGTGGGTGTCGATGCCGGCCTGATAGCCCCACACCTCGTTCAGCAGCACGTCGCGCGCCACCACCGCGCCGGCCCGGTACAGGTGGCGCAGGATGGCGGTCTCCTTGTCGGTCAGCTTGATGCGCTTCTTGCGCCCGTCCAGCAGGAACTTGTCGGCCGGGTGGAAGCTGTAGGGCCCGATCGGCAGGATGGCTTCGCCGCTTTGCTCCCACTGGCGAATCTGGGCGCGCAGGCGGGCCAGCAGCACGCCCAGCCGGAACGGTTTGCCGACATAGTCGCTGGCGCCCGACTCCAGGCCGCGGATGGCGTCGGTGTCGGGATCGGCGGCGGCGGCCATGATGATGACCGGCGTGTGGATGCCGCGCCCGCGCAAGTCGCGGCACAGGTCGCGGCCGTCGCCATCGGGCAGGCCGACATCCAGCAGAATGGCGTCCCAACCGTCGCCGGCCACGGCGCGGGCCTCGGCCACGCTTCCGGCCTCGGCGACGGCGAAGCCCTCGGCCGCCAGTTGCTCGCACAGCGACCGCCTGAGCGGGAGGTCGTCATCGACGATCAGAATCCTCTTCGACGGCGTCATCGCACCTCTCAGCCCATCTTCTATCACGTCGTTGGCGGCTCTCGAATGGGTTCCTCTTCCTCCTGGGATGGATTTTGGTTATGGTTGGCGCCCTTCGCAAACAGATCCCGACATGACCAGGCCCCTCGTCGTCACGCCACAACCCGTCGGCCTCGCCCCGCGCCCCATCGTCGCCGTCGATCGCGCCGCCGCCGAGCTGCGGCGCGGCGGGCTGGTGGCCGTCACCGCCGCTTCC
>JADFZP010000014.1:17643-17976 GCA_015232485.1 Alphaproteobacteria bacterium | reverse complement strand
GCTGTCCGGTCTTGATCAAATGTCCTTGCAACTGGTGCAGGGCTTTCAGTCGCTGGCGATCGTTGAAGACGCCCCCCCACCACAGGAGGTCGATTTGCATGGCGAGTTCGTCGAGGCGTTCAAGCAGCCTGACGAAGGCCATGGCCGGGGGCGAGGTCACCTGGATGCGGACTTGGCGCGGGTGGGTGTAATCCACGCGGATGGCCTCGGCGCTGACCCCGTTGTTGGCCATCAGCTTGCCGAATATCTCGGCCTGTTTGGTGAAGTAGGTCGAGCATTCGGCGATTTTCGCCGTGATCACCTCGCGCATCTTCTCGATTTCGACTTCGCTCG
>JADFZP010000014.1:0-17633 GCA_015232485.1 Alphaproteobacteria bacterium | reverse complement strand
ATGCGCAGGATGACCGAGGTCGAAAATAATGCGCGAATTGTGCGGTGTAAGACGCGGTCAACGGCTTTCGTTCCTTGCAGGGTGTTGATCGTGAGCGTCTTCACGATCACCGGCCGCGACAGCGGCTTGCGGGGGTTGAGGGCCATGGGTCGGGCTCCGAAGGTACAGAAGGCAACTCGGATTTTACCGAACCGTGCAAATCCAAACCGGCGCGCTGGATTGCAAATTTACGCACGAAACTGATCGTTGCGTGACATCGCGGCCTATGGTGTACTGATCTCACTTCGCCGCACAAAGCCATTTGGCTGCGGCAAAGTCCACGCTTCGCCGTGGATTGCTCTTCGGGGCAAGGTTTGCTGGCCGTCAAGCAGCGGGGTCCGAATGGACCTGTATCAAGAAATGCCCGCCGTCTGGTGGTGCGTTTCTGACCGCCGGGGGACACCCTTCGGCTTTTCACCGTCAACCCCAATGGGGAGGTCACACCTTCCCGCTGGGAAAGGCGTGTGATCTCCCATGCTTTCGCATGAGGAGATTTCGAGATGTTTCAGCAAGTGATCATCATGGGGTATCTCGGCAACGACCCCGAGATTCGCTCGACCGGCAATGGTTCGAAGGTCGCCAACTTCTCCGTCGCCACGTCGGAGAAGTACAAGGACAAGCCGTCCGGCGAGATGCGCGAGATGACCGAATGGCATCGTGTCGCGATCTGGAACGAACACCTCGTCAAGGTGGTCGAGGACTATGTCAAGAAGGGCTCGCCCGTGATGATCACGGGTCAGCTCAAGACGCGCAAGTGGACCGATTCGCACAACATCGAGCGGTACACCACCGAGGTGGTGATCGGTCGGTTCAAGGGCGAACTGAAGCTTCTGCCCAATCCGAACCGCGATAGCAGCGGCGCCAGCAATGGCAACGGAAGCGGCAATGGCAACGGTGGCCAGCGGCAGCAGCGGCAGCAGTCGGCGCCCCAGGGCGGCGGCGGCCAGCATGGCGGCTGGGACGAGCCGGACTCGGACGGCGACGACATTCCGTTCTAGAAGCGTTTCCAGGCTCTAAGAGTCGGGAACTTATCGTCAACACGAAGCGCTCGTCCCTCACGGGGCGGGCGCTTTGTCATGAGGGAGGCTGGCCATGGGTTCAGCCCGAACCGAGGCATTCGCGATCGTGTCCGCGTTGGAACGCGCGAGCGTGATGATCCTCGATATCGACGTGACCAGCGGCTACCCCCGGCTGGTCGAAGTCCCGTCCGATCCGGACGCGCTGGCGCATTTCCGCGAGGAAGCCGCGCACAACAACGTCGTGGTGGAAATCCTCACGGCGCAAAACAGGCTGCGTCTGATCGGCTGATCGGACGTGAAATCCAATAGAAGGAGATACGGTGATGAGCAATATCACCCCGTTTGTCCCTCGCTTGCCGATGCCGGAGGGCATCGAGAGCGAGTATCAGATGGATCGCGCCAAGTGGCGCGTTCTCGTCGAGCAGATTTTTCCCGCCGCGAAAACCGCCGAAGCGATTCGGCTCGCGCTCGATTACTGCCATGTGCGTGGACTGGACATCTTCAAAAGGCCGGTTCACATCGTTCCGATGTGGAACGCTGCGATCGGCAAGAAAGTCGAGACGATCTGGCCCGGCATCAACGAGGTCGTGACGACGGCGGCCCGCACTCGGGCTTTCGCCGGCATCGATGCCCCGGTCTTCGGGCCGGAAGTCACCGAAACCTTCCAGGGCGAGTCGAAAGACAAATCGAACCGCGCGAGCAAGGTTGAAGTCACCGTGACCTACCCGATTTGGTGCGAGCGCACCGTCTATCGGCTGGTCGGCGGCACCCGTTATCCGTTCACGGAACGGATTTACTGGAAAGAAGCCTACGCCGAAGGCGAAGGCGGAATTCCAAACAAGACTTGGGCACGCAAGGCATTTCAACAGATCGCCAAGTGCGCCAAGGCTGCGGCTCTGCGTCTCGCTTTTCCCGAGGAAGCGGCGGACTATTGCGCCGAAGAGATGGAGGGAAAGGAGGTCACGTCCGCGATTGCGGCCGAGGCCATGGCCGGTACCGTCATTGACGGGATCGTCGGCAAGCCTGCCCAACGCGACCACGAGCCCGAGAAGAAGGACGACGATCAATGGATGATCGTCAATCCGGAGACCGGGGAAGTGATCGATACGCGCTTACCGGTGCCAGACGAGGTTATCGCGCAGGCGCCGCAGAAGTTGCTGGAGCGCATCAGCAAGACGGTCGGTCAGGCCGTCATCGACGGCAACTGGGCGGCCTGCTCGCAGGTCTTCCATGAGCGCTATGGCAAGCCCGAGAGCTTCCGCTGCTTGTGGGTCGCACTCAATACGCTGGCCGACGCGCAGCGCAAGCCGCAACAGCATCGGCGTCAAGCCTGACGCCGCATTTCGACAACCCCAATCGGGGGCACTTGCCCCTGACAGGGGTAGTGCCTCCACCGTGAGGCAACATGAAAATCATTGATCTGGCGCAAGGCAGCCCCGAATGGCTGGCCTGGCGCGAAGAGGGTCTTGGCGCGAGCACGGCGGCGATCCTGGCCGGTGTGAGCCCGTACAAGACCCGGTGGCGTCTGTGGATGGAACTGCGCTTCGCCGTCACCAACGGCGCGGCCGGTATTCCGCCGCAAGACCTTTCGTCCAATCCGCTAGTCCGCCACGGAAAGGAAAACGAAGATCGCGCCCGCGAGGCGTGGGAAGACCAGATGAACGCGGTCATCCTGCCCGCCTGCGGCGAGCACGACGACAAGCCCATCTTCCGTTCGTCGTTCGATGGACTGACCGACCAGCGGGAGCCGGTCGAACTAAAGTGCCCGAGCAGGGTGGTGTTCGAGGATGCCCGTGACAACGGGGTCAAATCATCCGCGTTCATCCTCTATGAGCCGCAAGTGCAGGCTCAAATGCTGGTCTCTGGCGCCGCCAAGGGGTGGCTGGTGCTGTGGCTCGAAGGCGAGCCGCTGGTCATTCTCGAAGTTGTGCGAAATGACGAGTGGATCGCCGCCTACGTCGCCGACGCGGAAGCCTTTTGGCAATCCGTGGTCGACGGCCAGGAGCCTCCGATGGACCCGGCCCGCGATTTGTGGATGCCGCAGTCCCCCGAAGAAGCCGCCGCCTGGGCTGAAAAGACCAAGGTGTGGCGGACGCTCGATCATCAGATCAAGAATCTCGAAGACGCGCTGAAAGCTCTCAAGGGCCAGCGCGACAGCGTGGTTCTCGAAATGACGAACATGATGGGCTCCTTCGCCGCCGCCGACGCGGACGGCATTCGGGTGTCCACGTTCTATGTGCGAGGCAAGGTCGACTATCCGACGTTCCTCGCCGCCAAGGGAATCGACGCGTCCGATGCGGACGATTTCCGCACGGATGGGCGCGTCCAGACGAAAGTCACGGACAAGAACGCGCCCGCCAAGACGGCCAAAAAGCGGGCCGCATGAGGTGCCCAGCCAATCCCGGCTGGATCATCAACCCTACACAGGAGACAGCAGCTATGGGTGCATTTGCCATCCTCGGCTTCTTTGCCGTTTCGGCGGGCCTCGTGGCCTTCGTCAGCAAGCTCCACACCGAGGCTCTGCGTCGTAAGGCGCATGAGCAGCGGAAGTTCCTCGCGGACTTCGCCGTCTCGGTCGACAAGGTCTTGATGCGAATCGAGCCCAGAAAGGCCGTTCCGGCGGCCTGGAAACGGCATGTCGAGCGGGTGGTCGAGCAGGCCACCGTCAACGCCGACTGGGCGAACGCGGAAACCGTCTTGGCGGGCCGCGCCGAAGTCCTTGCCGATGAGTACATTCCCGACCCGACCAAAGAGGACGATCGGAATGCGCTCCTCGAAGACATGAAGCGGTTCGCCGTGGCGCGCCTGTTCGAGGCGCGTGCGCAAGCGACCGCGCAAGAAGTGGTGAGCGACAACAGTCCGTCGTTCCCGGTGCCGGCCATTGGCCGCATCGGCGAGCGCCCGGAACGCCGCGAACCGACATTCGGTGTTGCTGCGCCCGCCGGCCTCAAGCTGGTGGTCAACAACAGCCACTGACCGAATTTTCCGACCCCACCGGGGCGCACTGACCGCCTCGGCGGGAGAAGTGCGCCCCTTTCTTCTGACCAGGAAAGGGAAAGGGCCATGAACATGGACCCGCGTATGACGATCCCCGCCGGCTTCGATCCGGCGGCCATGCAGCAGATGTTGCAGCAGATGCAGCAGATGATGCAGTTGATGCAGGCACAGGCGCCGATGAGCGTTCCCGTGCCCGCCGCTCCGGCGGTGGTGGCTCCCCAGCCCCCGGCCGCTTCGATCATGCAGACCCCGGTGGCGCCGTCCGGCGTGCCCGGCGTCATTCCGAGCGCCACGGCGCCCGCGAGCCCCGCCAGCGAGGATCTGCCGATCCCCGCCTGGGACGCGATCTTGGTTCCCAAGCCGATCCGCGATGTCTTTGGACTTCCGGACGTGCCGGAGAACCGGATGATCGCGTCCTACGAACGGAGCGCAGACCCCCGCGTGCCCTACGTGGCGGTTAATCCGCGCTACAAGTATCGCAAGAATCATCTCCGGATGATCGCCGCGTTTCTTCATGACAATCACGGCGACACGCTGTTGATCAGCGGCCCGCACGGGTCCGGCAAAACGACTTTGCCGGCCCAGATGTGCGCCGTCCTCGGCATTCCGCTGATGGTGGTCACCGGACGCAAGGGAATGGAAGTTCCCGACTTGATCGGCCGGTGGGTGTTCACGCCCAACGGCTTCAAATGGGCCGACGGGCCGTTGACGGCGTGCGTCCGTCACGGCTGGGTGCTCATTCTGAACGAGGCGTTCCTGGTTAATCCGGGCGAACTGACCGGGCTCAACGACATTGCGGAAGGCAACGCGTTGTGTCTGGCGGAAAATGGCGGCGAGGTGGTTCACCCTCACCCCAAGTTCCGTCTGATCCTGACGGACAACAGCGGCGGTCAGGGTGACGCCAGCGGCATGTATGCCGGTGTGCTCACCCAAAATCCCTCGCTGCTCGATCGGATGCGGAAGATGGTCGTCGGCTATCCCGACCAGGCCACCGAGCTTTCGATCCTCAAGAGCTTGGCGGAACAGTTCGGCGCCGATCTCGAAGACGACGCCCTGCTGCCCTTCCTTCGGACTGCCACCGACATTCGGAGCGTGTTCGAGGGCGCGGGACAGGGGAAGACGGAACTCACCGTCACGATGTCCACCCGCACGCTTAGGCGGTGGCTGTATATGAGCTTCTACCTCGCCAATCCGGACAATCCGGAGATGGACAAGGAGAAGTTCGCGTTGGCGCTCGATCACGCGTTGACCGCGCCGATCGATCCGGCCGAGCGGGTCGCCATCCATGAGATGGCGGCGGCGCACTTCGGCAAAGCCTGGAAGGCGGTGCTGTGATGGCCCGCTTCATTCTCTGCCGTCATGGTTATGCCCATGACGGAACGGCGAAGGACTGGGCCATCGCCATCATCGGTGATGCTGTCGTGGTCCGCTTTGGACCCATGGGCAGTCGATTGCAGGAGCAAAAACTCGCCCGAGGCACTAAGCCGCTTAGTCAGGAGGCGGAAGGCGAATTAACAAGGCGGCAGTCGGAAGGCTATCAGATCCTCGGCATCGCCGTGGAACAGGCCGATTCGACGCTGGTAGTCGAAAGTTCGTGGCAGTGGGATACACCAATTCCCGTGAATCCCGCTCCACCCAAAGACGCATCCTCTCAGGAGGAGCCCAAGACCGCGCCCAAATCGAAGTTCGATGCCAAGTTGTTGGTGTCGTACAGCCTGAAGGCGCCTTCGCTGCAAGTCCTGGAAACCGGGTTTGCCCTGCTTCCGCACCTCTTGCCGGCCATCCAAATCACTTGGGTGTCCATCGGCAAGCTGCGGGTGCCGGGAGTGAAAGGCTGGGCACTGCCCCTCAAACACAAGGGGCTGGGCGAGGTCAATTCGCCCGGCTTCCTGCGTGAAGGGGCGCCGATCGAGGCGCTTCTGGTGTTGGCGGCCCTGCGCGGCCAGCAGGATATCGAGCTGGAGATGACCAACAGGAGCGACTTCCTGATCGAGAAGATCGATGAGGACGCGCAATTGCTGGCCGACTTCCACACCAACGTCGCCGAGCTACGTCAGCTTGGCGCCGAGCAAGTCGGTTTGATCGCCAAGCCGGTGCTGTTCTTCGCGAAGGCACTGCCGAGCTTCGGCTTCTGACTTCGATCCACACCCCAGCGGGGCGCACATGCCCCGCAAGGGGGTGCGTCTTCGCCTGGGCCAGCCAAGGGATAAATCCCATGACGACGCTCAACGCGACACAAGTCCTGGAACAACTCGACGTGTTCCGCATCCGCTGCCAGTCCACGACCGGCCTGCGGCATTTGACCCCGAGCGACTATGCCGTCCTCGGCATGAACCAGATGGACAATGTCCCCAGGGAAATCGCCACCGAAAAGCAGTTGAAGACGATCTCTCCGGAAATCCTGAAGGGGCCGGAGCGCTTCAAGAAGCAGATGGATCGCCTCATGCGCGCGGCCGGCATTTCGATGCTCGACGGCGCGCTCTATGGCATCACCAAGGCGGACAGCGCGTCCGTTCAAGACGAACTGACCAAGATCATCCGTGACGCCGAAAACTGGCTCACGGGCGATCTGCCGCTGGTGTTCGACCAGCATCAGCAGGAATGGTGGGAGAGGTGGCCGCGCTATGCCGGCCTCATGCGGGCCAAGGCGCCGTCGCTGAGGGAGTTTCAGACCCGCGTGGTTTGGAAGTTCCGCATGATCGCGATTGGCGCCCACGCCGACCGTCCCGAAGACATCGAAGAGGAGGTTTCCGACTTGGGCGACCGCCTCCTGGACGGGATCGCCACCGTGGCGAACGGGTTCTACGCGCTGGCCGAGAAGAAGACGGAGAAGACGCTGGGCCGTGCTTCCACGGTTCGCTTCCTCCGGGAGGTGCTGAAGAAGCTGAAGAGCTTCGCGTTCCTCGACGCGAGGGTCCATCCGACCATCAAGGCCATTGAGGAAATGCTGACCGCCATCCCGGCGGAAGGCGCGTCCCTGGAAGGCGCGACCTACTGGCAAGCACAGGCGCTGATCCTTCGGCTCTGCGATCCCGACAAGGTTCGCAATGCCGAGAAGGAAAAGCTCGTCGTGCCGGCCGGGCCGGTCACGCTCGATCTGTTCGCCAACCTCGCGTCCGAACCGGCTGAGGAAGAAGTGGCGGACGAAGAAGAACGGGAGCCCGAGGTGATGATGCCGGTTCCGCCGGCACCGACCCCGACCCCCACGGCCAAGCCGGCGTTCGTCATGTTCTGACGCGCCGCCTCTCAACGGATCACGAGCGCCCCGCAAGGGGCGCAAGGAGGCCCCATGGGTCGGATCAAGTTCGATCTGGCGGCCGTGCAGGATCTATCGCTGCACGATTGCCACGATTTTATGGCCTGGACGGAGCCCGCGCTCATTCCAGGCATGTCGAGCCCGGTGCCGTATCTGGTTCGCTACGAACCGGCCGGGAACGTCGCCACGGTCACCTTCAAGGTGGCCGATGACGACTACAAGAACGTCTGGGCGCAAGAGCCCGAGACGCTGACCGTGTCCGTGAGCGACCTGGAACGGAGCGGGGGCTATCCCGCGCTCCTCAACTGGGCCGACTGCATGGTCTCGGCGGAACTCGGGTTCTACCGCGCCGAACAGGCGTTCGCACACCAACAGGAAGCCGCCAAGACCATGGTGGCCGCATAGGAGATGTTGATGAAAGCCGTGCATCTCAGTGAGGACGCGATCCTGGCGATTCTTATCGCCAACCGCGATGGACATCTGCCGCTCGCCGCCGACACCCTGGATCGTCTGAATGGCGTTCTTGGGCGCTCCAAGCAAAGCGGCGTGGTCGGCGATGACAAAAAGTGGTTTCGCAATCACTACGAATGCGCCTGCGGAACCAAGTGGACCGATGAATGGTCCTGCAAGTGCGATGACGAGTGTCCGTCTTGCAAGACGGATGTCTCGCCCCATCAAAGCGACGACTTGAGTCCGAAGAGCGACGACTGACGCTCTCGAAACCAACCCCAGCGGGGCACGCGCCCCAAAGGGGGTGGCGTGCCCAAGGAGGCACGATGAACAAGTCCGAGGCGCGAAACCTCGCGCAAACCCTGCGGGGCAAGACGAAGGCGTCGGTCGGCGCCCTGCCCCTGATCGCCGCGATGATCGGTCAACAGACCGGCGTCGAGGTGATCGTCGGCGGTACCAAGGCGAGCACGAATGGCAAGCGTATTTGCTTGCCGTGGGTCGACAGCCCGGATGAGGCGTTCTTGAACGCCATGTTCGGGTACCTGTGGCACGAAGGCGGCCACATCAAGTTCACGGATTTCGAGGCGTGGGACCAAGCCGCCACGCCATTGGAGCGCGGCCTCCTGAACGTCCTGGAAGACATCCGGGAGGAGAAGGAGGTGATTAGGACGTGGCCGGGCGCCGCCGGACGGCTCTATGCCGTCTCGCAATGGCTGGTCGCCAACAAGAAGCTGAAGATGGCGTCGAAAGACGACCATCCGGCGGAAATCCTGGGCCAGCATGTGCTCAACCGGCTTCGCGTAAGCGAGCTGGATGAGCAGTGCTTGGTCGAGTTCGCCGACGCGGCGGAGACGGCGTTCCAGGCGGTGTTCCCGCGTGGCGCCCGTCTGCGCCTGGACGCGTTGTTGTCCGAAGTGGACGAGCTAACATCCACTGCGGACTGCCTGGGGATGGCGCGGAACATCGTCGCCATGCTCAAAGACGAGCAGGAGAAAGAGGAGCAGCGCGAGCGGGAACGCGAGCAGCGGCAGCAGGACCAGCAGGATCAGCAGGATCAGCAGGACCAGCAGCAGCAAGACGGCGGTGACGCCGGTCAACCTGACGCGGGTTCGGACGATGCCGGTTCGGACGGCAGTGATGCCGGGCAAGGCTCCCAAGACGATCCCAACGGCGACGACGCCGGCAAGGATGACAAGGGAGCGGCTGACGGCCACGCGGCCGGACAGGATGGCAAAGCCGACCCGGATGGTAGCGATGCCGGACAGGATGTCGGCGATGCCTCCGGCGACGGTGCCGGTTCTGACGGCGCCAAAGTCCTCGCGGCGGCGCTGAAAGCCGGCGCCGGGGATCTCGGCCAGACCGATCTCGCTTCTCTGCTCAAATCGGAGATTGGAGAACAGGGCGAGCGTGGTGTCGTCTCGACGGGGATCGCTGGTGAACAAAAGTTCACGGGCGACCCTGCGTTGGGCAAGGCTCGATTGGAGCGCGTGCGCGCGGCTTCCGGACAAATCCGGCAGCGGCTCGTGGGCCTCGTCCAGTCGAAACGGATGGAAGCGACGATTTCCCGCCGTGGGAGGTCGATCGATTCCCGCCGCATGGTGAGAGCGGTGCAGGGCGATCCCAAGTGCTTCGTCCGCAAGGAGGAAGATGAAAACCCGAACACGGCGATCCACCTCCTGGTTGATCGGTCGGTCTCGATGAGGGATCGCATTTCGACGGCGCTCGACGCGACGATGGCCTTGGCCATCGCTCTGGAGCGCATCGAAGGATGCAATGTGGGCGTCACGGCGTTTCCGGCGTTCGGAACGAACGTGGTCCCACTGAAGAAGCACGAGGAAACCGTCGCGGCGGCTTCGGCGCGCTTCTCGATTGGCGTCGAAGGCACGACGCCGATGGGAGAAGCGATGTGGTGGGCGATCCTGCGGCTGGCGCGGCTCTCCGAGCCGAAAAAGCTGCTGATCGTGGTCACCGATGGGCAGCCGAATGAAACCTCGCCGGTTTTGTTGGCGATCAAGGAAGCCAATTCGTTGGGCATCACCACGATTGGCATCGGGATTGGCGTGCGCGTCGACCGGCTGTTCCCGGTCGCCATCACGATCAACGACGTGAGCGAACTGAAGGGGCAGCTTTTCAAGCTGGCCCACCAGATCCTTTAGGCAGGGCGGCGCGTCATGGCGCCGCCTCTTTCCCCTTCCAGGAGAAGTGAAATGAAGCGAACCGTGAAGGTTCTCGCTGACGCGTCCTACTGCTCCGCCTCCGGCGAAGCGGGTTGGGGGGCGATCGTCGAGTGGGAGGATCGCGTCCGGAGCTATTCCGGAACGATCCGAGGCATCAAGGATTCGGTCTCGGCCGAGGTCGTGGCTCTGGCCACCGGCATCCGGCTGGCGATCGACGTGCTCGATCTCGATTGCGGCGACGTGATCGAGGCCAAGAGCGACAACCTGGCGGCATTGGACCTGTTGCGACAGGTCCGAACCGACCGTTCGTTCGATGCGGACGCGGCGGAATGCCTCATGAGGCATGTGCGGCGGAAGGGCGTGGTGCTGCGGCTGGAACACCAGCGGGGGCACTGCGGCTTCAAGACGCGGCCGACGGCGACCAACGCCGCCGCCGATCAGATGGCCCGTGCGGGCCTCGCGTGGGGGCGTTTGGAACGCATCCCCGCATGAAACAGGGAGGAAGCCATGGAACACATCCTTGGTCGTTCGCCTCTCGTCGAGATGGCGAACCTGTCGCCGACAGCGCTTCGGCGTTGCGCGGCGGGATGGCGTAAGGCCGTTCGGGCGTATGCCGATCGGCGCTGGTTCTGGGGCGCGGTGCTCGTTCCCGCTTTGCGGGCCGTGGCGCTCGACCACCTGGCCGCGTCGAAGGAGCAGGGCATGACGGCCAGTGAGGCTCTTCGTGCTCTCTTGGACAGTCAGTGGATTGAAGCCGCTGCCGATCTGACGGGTGATCTGGCTCACAAGGCCGAAATCATCGCGTTGGCCAACGAAGCGGAGCACGCGCTCCGCACCTAATCGCCGCTTTCTCAAGCGGTAATTCTGACCCCAAGCCGGGAGGCAAATCTTCCCGGCGGGGGAGGTTTGTCTGCCGGCAGCACTGAGGTGTTGTCATGCAGACATTCACGACACGAAAAGAGATTGATGCCGCTTTTGTTAGCGGTGTGATCTCGCAATCCGAGGCGCTGCGTCTTTATGACGCCGCGCCCATCACTCAGGTGGTTCGCCGCCGCTCGTCCCATTCCGTGAATCCCTCGCCAAAGGCGCGGGCGATCATGGAGGCGCTGGCGGAGGGGAAGAGTTGGGCCGAGGTGGCGGCTATGCCCCCGGTCCACTTCGGACGCTCCACGCCGAAGAGTGATCCTCGGCAGCAGGCGCTGACGTTCGAGGTCTTCCTGGACCCCTGGACGCCCTTTCGGATCAGCATCGTCCCGGCGGAAGAGATGGAGCCGCTTGGCGACATCTCGCAGCTTGGTCGCTCCGGTCCCGCCGCGAATTGGGCGGACATCGAAGCCAACCATCCCCGGATGGAGTGGAATCGGGAAGCGGTTGTCCAGATGGCGGAGACGCTGTTGATGACCGCGATCCATGCGCTGAAGGACCGTCGCGTCGCGGCGGCCGTCAGGCAGGAGAACATCGAATGGATCTGCCGCTACTCGCAGCGGGGGTTGTCCTTCGATGTGTGTTGCGAACTGGTCGGTGGCGGCCTGGACGCGATGGAGTTGCGGGAAAACCTCTTTCCGCTGATCGGCATCACTGCCGATGGCTACGACTGGAACCGCATGGTTGCTGGCGGGCTTCTCGAAGACGCGATTCACGTCCTCACGTCCAGTGAGGACCAAAGCGTCACGACGGAAGAACGCTGGGCGATGCTCGAATGGGTGAGCAACAGGCAGGCGAGCCCCAAGGGGTTCGTCAATTTGTGTCACCGCTTATCGGTCGATCACCACCGCCTCCGCGATCTCCTGATCGCGCGGGCCTGGTGGTTGCCCGAATGACCCTTCAACCCGAGCCGGGGATGCGAAACATCCCCGGTAGGGGCGCAACCGGCAGCAAGGAGATGCGAATCATGTCGATGAAAAATCTCGAAGCGGCCGATGTTCGTGAAGCGGTCGCGCGGAGTGGGGGTTGGTTTCCGATCTTTCGGAGCCTCGCCCACAAAGAGTTGGGGTCTGCGATGGACCGGCTGGGCAAACACGGCCCGTGCCCGGTCCATGGCGGCCATGACGGCTTCCGGTTCTATAAGGATGCCGGCCATTCCGGCGGCGGGGTCTGCAATAGCTGCGGGCCTCAAGCGGATGGCTTCCGGATGCTGATGTGGCTGAGGGGATGGACTTTCCCCCAAGCCCTCGAAGCGGTCGCCAAGGTGATCGGCTGCGAGCCGTCCGTTTCGGACGCGCCCGCGACAATGCCTCGCAAGGCGGTTCCGGTGGCCCAGCCGCCGGCATCGTCCCAGCGGGACAACAAGCTCCGCGCCCGCCTCAACCTCATGTGGGAAGAGGGGGTCGGACTGGCCGACGATCGGGCGGAGCCCGCTCGCCGCTATCTGCGGCGGCGCGGGCTGTCGGAATACCTCTGGGCGAACGCCCCTGGGGTGATCCGGCTGCATCCGTCACTGGCCTATTTCGACGATGACGGGCATCTGGTCGGTCGGTTTCCGGCGATCATGGCGCGCGTCCTCGACGGACAGGGGCGTCCGATGACGATTCATCGGACGTATTTGACGGAAGCTGGCGAGAAGGCGCCGGTCGAAGAACCGAGGAAAGTGATGCCGGCACCGTCCGACCGAGCGTGGGCTGGCATATTCGTCCCCGTGGGGCGTCCGGCGGCTGGCACCATCGGAATCTCCGAGGGGCTGGAAACGGCCTTGGCCGTGACCATGGGTAGCGGCATGCCCTGCTGGGCATCGCTCTCTTGGACCTTCATGCGGGGGTTTGTTCCCCCGAGCGGAGTGAACCAGGTGGTGATCTGGGCTGATCTCGACGCCAAAGGCGTCGGTCAGCGATATGCGGCCGAGACCCAACAGGCGCTCATGCAGCGCGGGGTGGCGTGCCAGGTGCGTCTTCCGAACCTCCCGATCCCGACCGGGGCCAAGGGGGTGGACTGGAACGACGTGTTCAATCGGGAAGGCGTGGCCGGGTTCCAGACCGCGTCCGTCGTTCGTCGCCTGTCCGTGGTTGGGTGACCGCCATGACAACGATGAACCTCAACAACATCGACACCACGCCGGGGGCCAACGGAGACAATCCGTTTTGCCCTCCGGCGGGGTTCGAGGGCAACTCCGAAGGCTACAAGGCCCTGCTTCGCGAACGCTGGTCGGACATCATGTTCGGCCAGCGGATGGCGGCGATCGCCAGACATGCCGCTCGCAACACCAGCATGGTCGTGAAGGGGCCATTTGCCCTCGAAGCACGAACCATCATCGATGGCCTGATGCCCAAGAAGGCACACAAATAGGCCATTTACTTCGTGCCCCGCCATTACGGTGGGGTACATTTTTTTGTGAATTCGCGTGAGGACAAAATGGGTCAAGTCAATTTGAAGTTCGCCGAAGTCGCTATCGATCAACAATATTGCGAAATTCTGGCGATGATCGACGCGCTGCCGTCCTTGCCGACGCCGCACGGTTTTACGCGGCACTTTCGCGTCTTGCAGCAACGGGTGAGGGAGTATTTCGCGACCGAGGAGGGGCGGTTTTCCTCGACCATATATCCCAACAAGATCGCTCATGCGCAGGAGCACATGATGTTGTGCGCCGCGCTGGATGAGTTGGGGGCGCTGTCCGAACAGGACATCACGGCGCCAGCCGCGTTTCTGAAATGGTGGTTTGAGGAACACGCGCTGCGTTTGGACAAGCAGCTTGGGTTCTATGTTGGGGGCGGAGTGTGAACCGTCCGCGCCCCAACTTCGCCCGGCTTCTTCGTCCGGGTCAGCGAGTGGCAACCCTTTGACCGAGCACGTTGCGCGCGAACTCGGCTGAACACCCAACGGCCACAAAATCGTTGATAGCAATCCGTCCTTCGGTCAACGCAAGTTCAAGCGGCGAACACGCATCGCTTTTCGCTCTATCAATATAGAACACGGCGACAACTAGCGAAATAACGGACGCTATAAGAAGAATTTTCGACAATTGATTCTCCTATCATTCGTCAGGATAAGGAATACCTTATTACTTGTCGCAGGTGGCGCGTTGTTTCAGCGAGAGGCAACCCGCTGGTGAAGCAATTCGCGCGCAACATTGATTGAACACCCGGCGGACACAAAATCGCTGGCCGAAATCCGGCCTTCGCTCAATGCCAGTTCCAGCGGAGAACAGGCGTCCAGTCTTGCGGTCTCGGCGTAGCCCATGACGGCGACCAACACGATGGCGAACACCGCCACGCTGGCGGACAGTGGCGCCACCTTGATCCGAAATCGCAACAGGTCCAACTCTTCGGCCAAGAACGTTTTCAAGCTCTGAGGGCCATCCGCTTTGACCCACTGCACCACCGACACGATCGCCGCGACGGCGATGAGCGTGGTTCCGAGAACCATCAAGACCGCCGCCGCTCCAAGCGGCAGCGCCACATTGAAAAAATCGAGAATGATCGTTGCCGACGTCATGCTGACACCAGCCGGCGCGAGATATTTGGACATCGTTCTCAAGACAAGCCTCCATTGAGCCGTACGTTCTTGTTGACGCGGTAGGCGATGAATTGCCAAACGATCAAAAGTTGGGCCAAGCCAAGCCGGCGATGGGTATCCATCGGTCAAACTCCTCGGGGGTCTCGATCGAAACGCCCATATGGAAGATGAGCGCGAGTATCAAGACGGGGGCCATGATGATGAGGATGAGAGATCGAGGCATGCGGTCAAGATGTGCATTCGGCACCGCATCCGCCTGGGCGATCGGCAGCGGCGCAAAACGCGGGCCGCCATCCACCGTCATCCCGCCAAACATCGCCAAGGGACGCACCCAGACGGTGCCATCGGCGCCGCAATAGACCGCCATTTCCTCCGTTGTGTCGGAATGCCGGGCAACGTGAAGAAGTTGATACAAGCCGCCTTTGAAGTGGCGATGGGTAGGGGCGAACTTATTCATTGCGTGCTCCACAAAGGTCTGGGCGAGTAAGCGCAATAATGCAAATACGTCGTGCAACGGGACAGTTTCCAAACCTATTGTGCAGAAATGGCCGGTTGAGCGCCATAGCGGCTCTCGCCGCCTCCTCCCTCGCTTCGTTGCGAATCAGATAGAGCGCATCTCCGGCGTCGGCTGTAACGCGGCCAAGGCCCACACACGCCCCGTCTTGCATCCGGCAAAAGCCGCCGCTCATTCGGCGGTGGGGGCGAATTTCCCATCCCAAGGCGGCGTAAACATCAACGGATGTGGCGGTTCCTTCATAGAGGTTGTCAACCACTGACATCTTTGTCGGCTTCATTGGCAGTCACCCCAAGTTCGTTGACACAGTTCTCGCATAACTCGTATCATAACGCAAGTGCGACAAGTTATGACGGGTTCGTTTTCGATGATCGTGTCGTCGTGGTATCGACTGACTGCCGGCGGGAAGCCGGCATCCCACCTCAAGGCGCTGCTGCGCCTGGCGGGATGCGCCGTCGATACGGAGAATGATCCATCCTATTCGGACGGCCCGTTGCCACGCGGCGCCCGGCTGGCCGTCGAGAATCTGCCCGGTCTGCAAGCCTGCGTGTCCTCCCTTGGTCAGGGGGGGCGGCTGGTGGTGCCATCGTTCGGCCATTTCGGCGCGATGCGCGTTTGGCTATGGGTTGCGGCCGAGGCGGCTCGGCGAGGCGCCAACCTGGTGGACCTTGAAACGGGCGTGACACTCGATTTTGCCGCTGATCCCGGCGCGGGGCTGGCGGGCGCCCAACTGGTGGAAGAATGGGCCGGCAAAATGCGAACCGCCAAGGCGCGAGAAGCCCGGATCGTTGGGGGGCGCCTGGGCGGACCAAAGGAGAAGCTGGCCGGAACGCGTTTGCACGAGGCCCGGAAGGCGTGGGGCGAAGACGACGGCCGGTCGGTTCCGGAAATCGCCGCTCAGTTCAGGGTCAGCGAGGCCACGCTTCGACGCAAGATGACCGACAGCGGGCATAAGGGCGGTCACGAAGTCGGCCGGGTTGAAGCCATCGCGCTGCATAGGCTAGGACGATGGCTCATTCCGAACAACTGAACGACAGCCAGCGGAAAGATAACTGGGTTCAGTTCGCGTCGTAGATGAGCAGGGCCGTACTTCTTCTGGTCTGATTGCGGCTCATAAACGAGCAGTGGCGCCGATCATGGGTGAGCAGAAGAAGCGGATTCAGCATCATAAATGAGCAGGCTTGATCGCGCCGGGCCAAATGTACTGTGCATGTCATTACATTTGTGCATGTTTCCCGAAATGTATGGCGCATGTCATTACATCCGAGAATAGCCAACACCGGCTCTTGACGGCGCCTCGCCGCCCTTGGGTCGCGATGGACACGCCACACGTTCGCGGCGCGGGCTCAACCGTCGTCATCATCAAGCCGAGCGCCCAGCCCGCATCCGCGCCCCGCCTCGATCCGGCCGGCATCGTAATAGCGCGCCGCCACCGCCATGGTCTTGTGCCCGGTCATCTGCATCAGTTCGGACAGCGCGATGCCGTCGCGGCTGCCGGCGGTGACAAATCCCGATCGGATGCCGTGCGCCGAATAATCCTCCGGCGGCAGTCCCGCCTCAGCGAGCCGTCGCTTGACGATCTTGGCCACCGCGACGGCCGACAGCGGCTTTGGCGAATCGACGGCGAGGCCCCGGCGATCCAGGCTTCGAAAAACCGGGCTGGCCTTGTCCCGCTCGATGCCCGCGAGCATCAGCCAGGTCAGCAGCAGGCGGGCCGGGTCGCCGCGCAGATAGACCGCGAAGTTCTCCTTGCCCTTGACCTTGGGCAGCGTGATCTCCAGCACCGGCTCGGCCTGCCCGGTCTCCGCGTCGACGATCGGCGGCCGGGAGACGACGTGCCCGACCAGGATCGCGGTGGGCTCCGAGCGCCGCCGCCCTCCCGAGGCCCACATCATCGCCAACAGCGCCGCGTCCCGCGCCCCGCGCAGCGTCGTGTCGCGGCGACAGGCGCCCAGCATGGCCAGCAACTCGTCGCGCCCGATCGGCTTGCGGCTCTTGCGCGCCGGGATGTGGCCCGAGTTGTGGGTGGCCTCGCGGATGGTCTCGCGCACCCCCGGCGCGTCGAACGGCGTGGGCAGCCCCCGATAGCCGTGCAGGCGGTTCCAGGTCGACAGGCGGCGCCAAACGGTTGCCGGCGCGTGGGGAGCGCGGACGCGCAACTTTCCGGCCAGGATGAGGCGATCGGCGACGGCCGCCGGCATGCCGTACTCGGGATCGGCCTGGGCCTTGGCCGCGTCGTAGAGGTGATGGGCAAGAAAGGTCAGGATCATGGCGGGCGGCGACGGCAACGGCATCTCGATCCCGTAGGTCGCCCGGCACCACGCTTCCAGATAGGCCGCGTCCTTCACCCAGGCCAGCAAGGTATTGGCCGGAATGCTGCGGGCCACGCTGTCGCGCAGCGTCTCGCGGACGTTCGCCGGCAATTCGTCGATCGCCGCCTCGACGGCGCGGGAAAGCGTCGGCACCAACGGCGCGGCGTCCAGAGCGAGCGGCGCGCGCATGATCCCGGTCGTATCGTTCATGACGAACCCTCTGTTCCCCGGCCGAGCCCCCTGCCCGGTCGCCGGTATCGATAACGGAAGGTTATCGATACTTCCTCCATCGCGCAAGGGCGATTGCGTGAAGTGAAGCAAAACGGCTATTTTGTTCCGTAGCGTCCCGTCGTCGGTTCGGCGTCGGTTCGGCGCCCTGGGAGATGATCCACCAATGCAGGTATCCGCCCATCTGACCGCCGA
>JADFZP010000013.1 GCA_015232485.1 Alphaproteobacteria bacterium | reverse complement strand
CCGGCTCTCGTCGGCCATGATCTGCACGCGAACCTTGGCCATCCCCTGGCCCTCGAAGCCGAGAAGCTGGGCGGAACGCCTCGACAGGTCGATGATCCGGCCATGGGCGTAGGGGCCGCGATCATTGATCCGAACCACCAGCGAGCGCCCGTTCTCCAGATTGGTCACCCGCACCAGCACCGGCAGTGGCAGCGTGCGGTGGGCGGCGGTCACCTCGTTCTGGTCGAAGGTCTCGCCATTGGCGGTCTGCTTGCCGTGGAAGGTCGGCCCGTACCACGAGGCGATGCCGGTCTCGTCATAGGACCAGTCTTCGGCCGGGTAGTACCAGACGCCCTCGATCTGATAGGGCTTGCCGACCTTGTAGTTCCCGGCCGGGGCGGTGCTGGCCGTGGCGCCCTTCAGCCCATGCGCGAAAAGCTGGCTTTCGGCGCAGGCGGGAAGCACCAGCGGAACGAGCAGCAGCATCGCGCGCCATCGCCGAATCGAACTCAACATCTCGTGGCACCCCCCATTCCGCCAGCCCAAAAGATGGTGACGCGCAGTCTAACGGCTGGCGAAGGCGTCGGCAAGATGCCCGACCGCGAGCGCGAAATAGGTCGAGCGATTCCATTTAAGGATCGTGCGATAGTTCTCGAACACCAGGAAGGCGGGCCCCTTGGTCCCTTCGCCGCGGATCAGCGATCCCGACAGCGCCGCGTCGGGCAGCTTCTTGCCGTCCGCCGCCGTCACGCCCAGCGCGCCCCACTCGGCGATCGACTTCTTGGTCTCCAAACCGATCAGGCCGGGGTTGAAATCGGCGGGCAGGCGCACGGCGCGGCCCCAGCCCTCGTCGCCCTTCCAGCCCGACGTCCCCAGATAGTTGGCGGCCGAGGCGAAGACGTCGTCGACGGTGCCCCAGATGTCGCGTCGGCCGTCGCCATTCCAATCCTGCGCGTGGCGGCGGAAGCTCGACGGCATGAACTGGCACTGGCCCATCGCGCCGGCCCACGAGCCGATCATTTTGTCAGCCGTGATATGGCCTTCGTCGATGATCTTCAGAGCGTGGATCAACTCGCCACGAAAGAATGCCGAGCGGCGCCCGTCATAGGCCAGGGTCGCCAGCGCCTGCACCACCGGGAAGCCGCCGGTGATGCGGCCGAAATCCGTCTCGACCGCCCACAGCGCGACCACGAAGCGCGGCTGCACGCCGTAGCGCTTGGCGACCGCGTCGAGCACCGCCCGGTGGCGGACCAGTTCGTGGCGGCCCTTGTCGATGCGACCGGGATTGACCACCCGCGCCATGTACTGTTCGAAAGACAGGGTCGACTCGGGCTGCTTGCGGTCCAGGTCGAGAACCTTGGGGATCGGCGTGATGCCGGTGAGCGCCGCCTCGATCGTGCGGGCGCTGACGCCTTCGGCGCTCGCCTCGCCGCGCAAGGCGGTCAGCCACTCGGCGAACTCCTTCGAGGGCGCCGCCGTCCGGGCGCGCGGGCCGGCCGCCTCGACCGTGTCGCACGCGCCGATCGAGATCACCAGCGCAACCGCCATCGCGACGCTGCGTGCGACGCCGTAACAAGCCATCATGCGATCCTTTTCGGTCCCGGAACGCTCCTTTTGCCACAAGCCGCGGGCGAAACGCAAAGGTCCGGTGAGGGCCGCTATGACCGCGCCGCGGTCTGTTCCGGAATTGGCGCGGGCGCGGGGAACAACGCGTCGCTGCGCCCCGCCACGCGATAGGCGGCCAGCCCCAGCCATTCGTGCAGCGCCTGGCCCAGGCGCGCCAGACTCTCGGGGGCGTCGGCCGGCCCCCGCAACGACGCGGCGCCGGTGGTGCGGAAATCCACCGGCCAGGGGATCACCGGCCAGCCGACGGCGCGAAAGGCGCCGACGGCGCGCGGCATGTGGGCCGCCGAGGTGACCAGCAACCAAAACTCGCCCGGCACGGGCCGCGCCAGTTCACGCGCCATGACGGCATTCTCGAAGGTGTCTCGCGACGTCTCCTCGAGGGTCAGACGCAAGTGGTCGGTGCCCAGCGCCGCGGCCGCCCGGCCATCGGTGCGGGCCTCGCTGACCGAAGCCGGCAGCAGGTTGCCCGAGCCGCCCGCGATCATCAGCCGGGCTTCGGGATGGCTGGCCGCCAACATCGCGAAGGCGGCGATCCGCTCGCCGGCCCCGTTGAACGCCATCTGCGCCCGCGCCGCCGCCACTTCGGGATCGCTCGCGCCGGTCAGCAGCACGATGCCGTCAATCCGCTCGGGCAGAGGTGGATTGCCGGGGAAGCGATTTTCGAGGGGCAGCAGCAGCCAATCGCCGATCGGCAGCGCCACCGCCAAGCCGCCCAGCAGCGCCGACGCCACGACCAGCCCCCTGCCCCAGCGCCAGAACCGACAGAAGGACAGCGCCGCGCCCGCCACGACCATGACGACGAGCAGGTTGCCCGGCGACAGCAGCAGCCAAGCCAATTTCGACAGCACAAATCCCATTCGCCAAACTTGCGGCGCGAACCGTCTCCCCGCCACTAGTCCGCGGTCCTATCGACGTGGTAAATACGTCTCAGAGGAAGGGTGGCAGAGCGGTCGATTGCAGCGGTCTTGAAAACCGCCGGAGTCTCAATGGCTTCCGTGGGTTCGAATCCCACCCCTTCCGCCATACCGCTTGATTGTGATTGCAACCCCGCGTCGGATGCTGGCAATTGGATTAAGCCCGCCAAATTTGGTACACCCATCGCGCAATGAATGTCGGCTTTCGCGTTCCACCAGCAAGATCGCTATCGCCACTCGCGATTGCCGTTCTGTGCCTGATCGCCTTCGCCACCACGTCCCAAGCCGCCGAGCCGATCGTTTTCTACGGCGACGAAAATCTTCCGCCCTATGAGCACCTCGACGACGGCGTGCCGGTGGGCGTCAACGTCGATTTGATGAAAGCGGTCGCCCGCACCCTGGGCCGGCCGGCCGATATCCGGCTCGGCAATTGGGGCGAGGCGCAGCGGGTCGCCAGGGAACGCGGAGGCGTCGTTCTGGGGTTTCTAGGTCGCACCGCGGAACGGGAAAAGGACTTCGCGTTCACCCAATCGACCCTGCCCGCCGATTTCGCCTTTTTCGTGCGCGCCGACGGCCCTTTCGCCGAAGGGCTGGTTCCCGCTCCCGGCGTGAAAATCGGCGTTCCGCGCGGTGGTCTGGCCAGGGAATTCGTGGAACGCCTTGAGCCGGGCGTCGAAGTCGTCGTGGTCGACGATTCCATCGACGGCACCCGCAGGCTCCTGCGCGGAAGGATCGATGCGCTGGCCGCGAACGCCTGGGCCGAGCGCGCCCTGTTGCGCGAGTTGAACATCCGCGGCATCGACCAGTTGCCGCCATTCGAACGGCGCACCGGAAACATGGCGGTCCGCAAGGATGACGTCGCGCTGCTGGCCGACCTCGACCGCGCGGTCGGCGAACTGAAACATAGCGGCGAATTCGACCGGATCATCGACCGCTGGTCGCCCCGGCGGCTTCACATCTACAGCACCTCGGAACTCGGGCTGGCGATCGCGGCCGGCGGCCTTTTGGCGGCGGCGGTTTTCGCTCTGGGCATCGCCGTCCATGCGTTGCGGCGCAAGCAACGCCTGCTCGCCAGCGAGATCGCCCGCCGCGCCAGGACGGAAAAGGAGTTGAGGGAGGCCACCGCCAGGGCGGAAGACGCCGTCGAGTCACGCTCGAAGTTTCTGGCCGCCGCATCGCATGACCTGCGCCAGCCGCTGCAATCACTCCTTTTGTTCCAGGAACTCCTCGCCCCCCACGTCGCCGAGGACGGTCGCGAGGCGCTGAAGCATCTCGGGCGGGGGCTCGACGCGCTGCGCGAGTTGCTGAATGGTCTACTCGACATCTCGCGGCTGGATGCGGGCGTCGTGGCGCCAAGCATCGAGGACTTCGCCCTCCAGGACCTCATCGAGCAGATCGAAGCCGCCTACAAGCCGCTCGCGGCGGCCAAGGGCGATCTGACCTTCCACATCGACCCGTGCCCCGCCGTCGTGCGCAGCGATCCGACGCTGCTCGGGCGGATGGTTCGCAATCTCGTCGAAAACGCGCTGCGCTACACGGAGGCTGGGCGGATCGATGTGGTGTTCGTCGCGGGCGCCGGCCAACTGCGCATCGAGGTGCATGACACCGGGATGGGCATCGCGCCGGAACATCTCGATCGGATCTGGGAGGAATTCCATCAGCTTGGCAACCCGGAACGCGACCGCAACCGTGGGCTCGGCCTGGGGTTGGCGATCGTGCGGCGCCTCTCGGTTCTGCTCGGCCATCCGGTCGAGGTGACGTCGCGTCCGGGCCGGGGTTCGGTGTTCTCGATCACGGTGCCGCTCGGCGTCGAGGCGCCGCGGCAGACGCAGTCGCCCTTGACCGCCATCGCCGGAGCAGGCGATTACGCCGTCCTGATCGACGACGATCCGATCGTGCTGCTTGGCCTCAAGACCATCTTCGAGTCCTGGGGGTTCCAGGTGCTCGCCGCCGGTTCGATCGACCAAGCCCTTTCGGAGCTGGAACGGCGTCCCGAGATCGTGGTGGCCGACTACCGGCTGCGCGACGGCCACTCGGGTGCCGAGGCGATCTGGCGTATTCGGGACCTGTGGGGCGCAGACGTTCCGGGCGTCGTGCTGACCGGTGATACCGGCGAGGCGGTGCGTGACGACGCCGCCGCCCACGGCTTGAGTGTGATCTACAAGCCGGCCACGCCGCGCCAGTTGGCTGAAATCCTCGACAAGGGAAAAATCGCCGCTCGGGAGCCAAGCTGAGCCCGGACCCGAGCGGCATGGACGGTTACTTCTTGTCCAGATCCTCGGTTCGCACCTCGGTCTTGCGAACGGTTCCGCCCACCTTTTCCTGACGGGTGGTGGAGCCCTTCGAGACCTTCACCTTGCCGGTCTGGCGGGCCTGCTTGGTCACCTCGGGTACTTCGCGGGTTTCCTCGAAGTCGAGGGTTTCATCCTTGAAGGCGGCCTCCGCCTCCTCGGGTGAGAGTTCGCGATCGGATTCGGTCTCGCTGACCTCGAGCTTCTCCTCCTCGAGATCGACCGTCGCCTCGACCGGCTGTTCGACCACCTCGGTGGTGACGCGCTTGCTGGCGCGCATGCGGCGCTTGCCGACCGACATCTCCTCCTCGACCAGAGGGATTTCGGCGCCTTCGGCTTCCTCGCCGCCTTCCTCCTCCTCGGAAAGGCCGAGTTCCTTGGCGACCTCGTCCAGGTCGATGGCGCCGTTGCGGTCGAGGATGTCCAAGATCTCATCGATCTGTTCCTCGCCCGTCGCGGCGCTCACCACCGCCTTGCCGCGGCGCACCGCCTCGGCATAAAGATGCGCCTCGCGCCTCGCGATGCCCATTTCGCCGATATAGCGTTCGATGTCGTCGTCGGCTTCCGCAAGGAGTTCGACGTCCTCTTCCATCAGGCCCGCCTCCATCAAGGCGTCCATCGCCTGCTTGGCCTTCTCGGGATCGTCGTAGAGGCCGATCACGTTGGTCATTCTTCACCTTCCTGCTTGTTGGGACTGTGACGTTCGACTGCGACGTCGGTACCGCGGAGTTCGACGGCTTGGCTGAAGGTCTCGAACCGTACGCGCCGCGTGATGCGCACTTCCGCCACGAGCCGGAACCGCTTTTGGACGAAGGCGACCTCCTCGATCACCGGAACGATGGTGGTGTCTCCCTCCTGCCGGGTCGGCATGGGGCCGTCCACCCACTCGTCGATGGGGATTCGGTCGACATCGACCTCTTCGATGCGCAGAGGCTCCTCGAATAGTCGCTCGCGGCTTTGGCTCGTCTTGGTGACCCGGACGGTGCCGGTGGTCACGGCTCTTTTGGCGATCGTCGCCCGCTCCTCGGCGAGGGGGATCGAGATCTCGTCATCCTTGTCGTCCATGCCGGCCCTCGGGCGGTTCGCGTCGCCCCACGCCAACATCGCCCGCCCACTCCTGTTCGGGAACGAATAGGGAGAGGGAGCGGATTGCCCCTCCGCCCGCCATCCTGTAGAAGCGGGACATGACCCACGATTTCGTCCCCGAAAGCATCCTCGTCTATGTCGGCGGCAATCCCGACAACGCGATCGGCGAGAACGTCATCAAGCTGCCGTTCCTGCGGGCGATCCGCGAGGTCTGGCCCAAGGCGCGGCTGACCTGGGTGCCGGGGGTGGGCCCGGCCTGGTTCGAGGGCGCCTTGGCGCCGATGACCGGCGGCCTGATCGACGAGATCGTCACCGATCTTGAACTCGGCGCCGCGCCGCTCGACGCGTTGCGCACGCCCAGGCCCTTTCCCGGCCGCCGCTTCGACTTGATCATCGACACCCAGAACATTCTGGTCCGCACCTTGGCGCTACGGCGCGTGCCGCACGGCCGCTTCATCTCGCCCACTTGGCGATGGTTCTTCTCGGATGGCAGGCCGCCCGCCGAATTGGCCCGCACGCCGCGGCTGGCGCTGCGCCTGTTGGGCATGCTGGCCGCCGCCAGCGGTCGCATGGTCGAGCCCGATCCGGTGGCGCCGCTGCCGGCCGAATGGGGCGAGACCGCCGCCCGCCTGTTGCCCGACGGGCCGGTCTATGTCGGCCTGGCCCCCGGCGCCGGCCGGGTCGACACCGGCAAGCTGTGGCCCTTGGAGAATTTCGTCGCGGTGGCGCGTGCCCAGGCGGCGGCCGGACGGGTGCCGGTGTTCCTGTTGGGACCGGGCGAGGCCGCGTGGGCACCGGATCTGCGCGAGGCCGTGCCGCAGGCGTTGTTCCCCGAATCCCGGACGGATCGCCCCGCCCATGTCAAGGGGCCGCCGCTGGTCAGCGCCCTGGCCGGACGCCTGCGGGTGGGCGTCGCCAATTGCAGCGGCACCGGCCATCTGATGGCGGCCGGCGGCTGCGCGATGGTCTCGCTGTACGGCCCGACCCGGCCCGAGAAATACGCCCCCTATGCCCGCGCCGTCACCTGCCTGCGCGCGCGGGACCACGGCGGCACGTCGATCGCGCTGATTCCGGTGGAACGGGTGGGCGGCGCGGTCGACGCGCTGATCGGTTAGCCCAGGGCGAAGGCGAAATTGGCGGCCGACAGGGGAGTATTGGGGAACACGGCCAAAAGCCGGATTTCCAACGCGCCCAGCACGCCATTGCCGTCGGCATCCTCGATGAGATAAATCCCCGAGGTGCCCGAGGCGTCCTCGGCGACCACGGCCGAGGTGACCGCCACCGCGCTTTCCGGCAATGACCCGAGCGCCGTGCGGAACGCGCCGAAATACACGTCGGCGGTCGCCGATCCGACCATTGGCGTGGTCAGGAAGATCAACTCGTCATTGACCGGGATCGCTCCGCCGCTGGCCCGGTAGGCGATGTCCAAAACGCCATCGCCGTCATGGTCGAGGCTGCGCCCCAAGGCTCCGCCCAGCACGATGATGTCCGAGGCGGTTTGAAAGCCGGTGACCGTATCGGAACCCGTGGCATAGGACGCCGCCGCGCCGTCGGCGGCCGCCGTGAACACCACCCGGTCGGCCGCCGCCGAGCCGAGCAAGGCGAGCTGGTCGGCCCCCGCCCCGCCCGTGAAGGTCAGCGCGCCGTCGATCACCGTGATCCGGTCATTGCCGACGCCGCCGGTCACCGTGTCGATGCCCATCACGGTGATGGTCGCGCCGCGCGCCCCCAGGACGAGCGCGTCGGCGCCGGTCGATTGCCCGGTGATCGTCTCGACCGCCGCGACGACCATCGTCGTGGCCGCGTGCAGCGTCACCGAGTCGTTGCCGGACCCGCCGATCAGCGTTTCGATGGATGACAGCGACACCGTCCGCCCACCATCGGCCAGCGTCACCCAGTCGCCCGCCGCGCCGCCCGACACGGTCTCGACGCCGACGATCGCGATGGTGTTGCCCCGATCGCCAAGGAGCGCCACGTCCAAGCCGGAGCTGCCGGTCAGCGTCTCGATGGCGGCGATGATCATGGTGCCCGCCGAAGCGAGCGTCAGGTGATCGGCCGCCGCGCCACCGATGACCGTTTCCAGTCCCGCGACGAGGACGGTGTTGCCGCGATTGCCGAACGTCACAAAGTCGGCGCCCGACGAGCCGGTCAGGGTTTCCAGCGCGGCGAGGATGATCGTTCCGGCCTGCGACAAGACGACCGCATCCAGGCCTGCGCCCCCGATGATCGTCTCGACCCCGCCGATCTGGATGGTGTTGCCGCGATTGCCGAGCGTCAGCCAATCGGCTCCCGATGAGCCGGTCAGGGTCTCCAGCCCGGCGAGGGTGATCGTGCCGGCCTGCGACATCGAGACATCGTCGGCGCCAACGCCGCCGATGATGATCTCGACCGCGCCGACCGACATGGTGTTGCCGCCAGCCCCCAGGTTCAGCCAGTCCCCTCCGGTCGAGCCGAGCAAAGTCTCGATCGAGGCCAGGGCGATGGTTGCGGCCGACATCAGGGTCAGGTTGTCCGCCCCGCCGCCGCCGATCATCGTCTCGATGCCCGAGATCGACAGAACCTGCCCGCCCTCGCCCAGCGTGACCCAATCATTCGCGATGCCGCCGGCCAGCGCTTCGACCGCCGAGACGGTGATGGTGTTGCCGCGGTTGCCCAGGGTCACCAGATCGGTGTCGGCCGACCCGACCAGGGTCTCGACCGCCGCCATGATGATGGTCGAGGCGCCGAACAGCGTGACCCGATCCGTTCCGGCGCCGCCGAACAGCGTCTCGATCGACGACACCGAGGTCGTCTGGCCGCCGACGCCTAAGGTGACCGCGTCGCCGCCCGCGCCGCCATGCACCGTCTCGACCCCCGAGACGGTGACCGACACCCCCGCCGCGTCAAGATAAAGCTGGTCGAAGGCGGTGGTTCCGCTGACCACCGAGGCGTACCACTCGGACTGGCCGAAGGTGCCGATTCCGGCGATGGTGACCGTGCTGTACGCGCTGCCGATCCCCTGCCCCATCAGGCCGTCGGAACCGTAAAGCGTCTGCAAGGCCAGCCGGTCGTAGGTGGTGTAGGTGGTGGCGTCGTTGGCCACGACGTCATAGGACATCAAGCTGTAGGCGCTGTCGTCGATCGAGGCGTCGACGATCGGAGAGCCCTCGTGCGGGTGCTTGAGGCCGAAGACGTGGCCAATCTCGTGCAGCAAGATCATGTAACCATAGCCGCCCGGACCCAAGTCCGAGCTTGCATAAGACTGATCGATCGTGACGCTCGACGATATCGAACAGGTCGTCAGCAAGTCTCCCGAGGATGTGTAGTCCCACGAACTCTCGGCCCAGCCGGCGTATCCGTCCAGATCACCGATTCCGAACACGATGTCGGCGGTGGAGGCATCGCCGACTTCCTGCGTGCGGATGCCGGTCACCGACGCCAATTCGGCGATGGCGCGTCGGCCTGAGGCGCTTTGCGGGTCGCTGAATTCGGTGGTGGACGTGGTCGCGGTGAAGCGCGCCGATGTGTCGACGCCGTTCAAATCGAAGCTGAAGGTCACCACCGGATCGCCGGTCAGCGCCGCCTGATAATTCCAATAAGCCCCGACGACGCCGCCCGAATCGAACTGGATCAGACCATCCACAAGAGTGGAGCCGGTCAATGGCGATGCGGTCAGCGCGCTTTGGGGGATCGATACCATCGAACGAGTTTACCAGCCGCCGTCGCCGCTTTCCAGTCAGCGCCGACAGGGATAGGTGCCGGCGCCGTGCAGCAGGTTGATCGGAAACCGCCGCCCGTCGTCGGGCGCCAGCGCCACCCCGACATAGGCGAAGCGGCCCCAGCCGACGCAGTAGCAGAAGGCGGCGGTTTGAGGCCCCGCGGCGCCGCGGTCCAGCATCACCGAGTAGCGGAACGGCCCGATGTCGCCCGGTCGGCAAGCCGCGTCCGGGTTGATGCCTTGATATGACACGGTGAACGGCCCAGGTCCGTCGCACATTTCATGCGCCGCCAGCGCCACGCGCCCCACCCGCGGCGAGGCGTCCGGCTGCGGGAATGGGCCGAAATCGAAGCGGTCGCCGCTTTGCAGAAAGGCGACCGTCGCCGGCGCGTTGTCGGTGATCAGATAGCCGCAGCTCGTGTTGTTCTCCCAGTAGGAGAGGAAGGTGTCGGCGTGCGCCACCCCGGATGACAGCAAAGCCGTCACGACGAGCGCCCCCGCCACGGAATTCGTGAGCTTCATCCTGGCAACCTCCATCCGCCGTCTCCGCAGCGGTGATATGCAGTATAACGCGACCCGGGCGCAGTTTCATGAATTTTTCGTTGTGCCATAATGACTTGCGTGTCATGACGGAAACGGTGCCTAGCCAGCGGACGCGCGGCCGGATAAACTTCGGTTTCGCCAAAGGGGGGATGCGATGAGGCGGATGCTGACGGGATTGTTGACGGCGGCCGCGGTCATGGGCTGGGTCGGAGAGCTTGCGGCCAAGCCGCTCCAGGTGGCGACCGAGGGCGAATACCCCCCATTCAGCTTCGTCGACGACCAGGGCCGTCTGGTCGGATTCGACGTCGACATCGCCCAGGCGCTGTGCCGCGAAATGCACACCACCTGCGAGGTCGTCAAGGTGGCGTGGACCGATCTGCTCGACGGCCTGGCCGCCGGCCGCTACGACATGGTGGTCGCCAGCATGGCCAGGACTCCGGCGCGCGAGGAGAAGGCCACCTTCACCGACTACTACTACAAGGCGCGCGGCCTGTTCGTCGGCCACGCCAACACCCGCATCGCCTTGACCCCGGCCGGGCTGGAGGGCAAGACCATCGCCTGCCAGCAGGGCACCGTTCAGGAGGACTTCCTGCGGACCCACCGCAAGGGCGTGACGGTGCTGAGCATGGAAACGGTCGAGGACGCCATGGAGGCGGTGCTCGCCGGCAAGGCCGACCTGATCCTGACCGACACCCTAAGCGCCTACGACTTCCTGAAGGGCGAGCGCGGCTCGACCCTGGACGTGGTCGGCGACCCGTTGTCGGACCAGGAGATGAGCGCGCCCGCCCACATCCAAGTCCGCAAGGGCGACACCGCCTTGCGTGATCGCGTCGATCAGGCGCTGCAGCGCATCCGGTTGGATGGATCGTATCATCGCATCAACCAAAAATACTTCCCCTTCAGCATCTATTGAGCGTGGAGCGATGCGTTCGAGCTTCCGCCCGAGGCTGATGACCTTCGCCTTGGTGGCGACCCTCGCGCTGGGCGCGCTCGGCGGAGTCATTGGCGTGTTGCTGATCCGCGGCCAGCAGAACATCGTCGCATTGGCTCGCGACGCCAATCAACGTCTGCCCCAGGCGCATGCCCAGTTCCGGCTGGCCATCAACATCGAGCGGCTGCGGCAATACGGCGAGACGGTGCGCAACGGCCGCAAAGCCAAGGAGCGGCGGATCGCCCGCCTCGCCGCCCAGATGATCGGTATCGAAACCGGCTTCGAGCCCGAGGGCGACCTCTCGACGCGGATCAACGGCGTCAACGAGGTGATTCGCGAGATGGAACGCCTGCGCGCCGACGAGGATCGCCTAGGCGTCGAGATCGATCGCCGGCTCGGCGAGGCCGACGCGATCCTGGTTTCCTTGCGCCAATCGGTTCGCGCCGACGAGGACGATGTCCGCGACCTCCAGTCGTTGCGCAATTTGGCCACGGACGCCAGCGCGGCCGAGCAGCGCGAGCGCCTGAACGAGATCGTGCGCGGCGCCGCGGCGTTGATGACGGCGTTGGCCCAATCCGATTTCGCGCATTTGGGCGCCACCTTGTCCGGCGCGATCGTGCTGCGCCAGCGCGCCCTGGACGCCGAATCCGCCATCGACGCCAAATGGGACGAGGCCAAGGTGTTCCTGGACGAAGCGGCGCAACGCTTCTCCACCGACGCGGCGATCACCGCGACCCAGTCGATCGAGGCGATCGTCTCGGACGCCGAGCGGGCCATGACCGTGCTGCTGGCCGGGGTGGTGGTGGTGGCCGTGGCCGTGGCCGCGGCTTGGTTGATGCTGCGCGGCTTGGTGGTCAAGCCGATCCTGCGGGTGACACACGGGCTGGGCGACGCGCAATACGGCGATCACGAGGTAAGTCTCGACCGCGAATGGCTGGCCGAGATGGACGACATCGCGCGCGCCGTCGAACGCTTCAGCGTGGCCCTGCGCCAGACCGAGCGGCTGGCCGAGGAACTGCACGGCACGCTTCAGCAATCCGAGGCGCTGCGCCGCGAAGCGATCGACGCCCGCGAGGAGGCCCAGGCCGCCAGCCGCGCCAAAAGCGAATTCCTGGCCAATATGAGCCATGAATTGCGCACCCCGCTGAACGCGATCATCGGCTATGCCGAACTGCTGCGCGAAGAGGTCGAAGACATCGGCGAGCAGGGAATGGTGGGCGATCTCGACCGCATCCGCGCCGCCGGTCGCCATCTCTTGGCGCTGATCAGCGACATCCTCGACCTATCCAAGATCGAGGCCGGGCGCATGGAAGTGCTGGCCGAGCCCTTCCCTCTCGCCCCGCTGATCGAGGAGATCGGCGCCACCATCGACCCCCTCGCCCGGTCCAAAGGCAACACCCTGACCATCACCCTGGCCCCCGACGCCCACGCCATGGTCTCGGATTCGCTCAAGCTGCGCCAATGCCTGCTCAACCTGCTGGGCAACGCCGCCAAATTCACCGAAAAGGGCCGGATCGGCCTGGACGTGCGCCGCGACGGCGAGGACATGGTGTTCACCATCACCGACACCGGCATCGGCATGACCCCCGAACAAATCGGGCGCCTGTTCCAAGCCTTCAGCCAAGCCGACGCCTCGACCACCCGCCGCTACGGCGGCAGCGGCTTGGGCCTCGCGATCAGTCAGCGATTCTGCGCCCTGATGGGCGGCGCGGTGACCGTCGAGAGCGAGGACGGCAAAGGCTCGACCTTCACCATGCGCCTGCCGGCGGTGCTGCTGGTCGAGTGAAGGGGCTTAAGGGAACTTGAAGTGAACGAAGTAAATCAGAACCTTCCGCTCTCGGTCGTTTTCTCGATGGAAAACATACGCGACTGGAGCACCGTCCACGGACGGAGGATCGGGAGTAACGAGCAGGCGCAGTTGCTCGGGCAACCGACCCGTGAACTCCGGCAGGAACCGACTAGTCGATATAAGCGTTCCGGCGTCTGGTCGTCGCCCAAGAAACAGTCGAACGCCAGCCCAGAATTCGCCGAGCCTTGGGTAGACCGGCTGCGCCGCGTGGAACCGTTCGACAGCTTTTGGGCGATCGATCACCTCATACGGAAGAACACGGAACAGAGTCACCACGCGCCGCCCGCAGCATCCGCCTTCATTATTGCCAGCTTTGCCTCTTGGAGTTGGTCCGGATCCGCCTCGCCTTCGCTGGACACGAATGCCGATTCGTAACGGATGGTCTCACCCAATTCATAGATTTCCCAGGTGAGATCGTGGCTATCATCACTGGCCTTCGCAGCAGTCTTGGGAAGAATTTTCCGAATCCAGTGATCGATGATGGCCAATTCATCCTGGCTGAACACCGAGGGATCGGCCGCCCGCATCGACAGAAACAGCTTCTGCCGATGCGGGCCTCGCGGGATATCAGAAGTCACCAAACGCCCATTTGCCTCCAACTCGGCCAAGGCATCGTTTAGTTTTGGTGCAGCGGGCCCTCTCTGCATCTTTACGTACCCTGCCCCCGAAATAGGGTGGCCGAGGCGAAGATAGGCCTCTCTGTCAGAGTTCCACAGGATCTTCTGCAACTTGACGGCGCCAAGTTTTGTCGGATCGTCGGAGACGGAGTTGCACACGTAATGGACCATGGCGACGAACTTCGCCCAATCCAGGCTGATTTTAGGGTCTGCCATGTGCGCTCCTCGACCGTTCATGACAGGATGCCGTCCCGATCCGCTGATACTCATCAGCAGCATAAACGAAACGCACTCGAAATGATACTGCTGGCAATGCAGCGGGCTCTGTCCCCGACCCGTCCGGACCGTCCACGTTTCGAGGCAATGGTGAGCGCGCCGGGGCTCGAACCCGGGACCTACTGATTAAAAGTCAGTTGCTCTACCAACTGAGCTACGCGCTCCCCGGACGGGAGGGCGGCACCTTAGGCAACGGGTGCCGCCCGGTCAACGGTCATTTGCCGGTTTTGACGTCGGCGGCGACCTTCATCGAGACGATCTTGTCGGGGTTGGAGACTTTGCCGTTTTCGGCCGGGTTGCCCTTGCGGATCTGGTCGACGTTTTCCATGCCTTCGACGACCCGGCCCCAGACGGTGTATTTGCCGTCCAGGCTGGGGGTCGTGCCCAGCATCAGGAAGAACTGGCTGTCGGCGCTGTCCTCGGACGCCGAGCGGGCCATCGAGCAGATGCCGCGCACATGCGGCTCGTTCGAGAACTCGGCCTTCAACTTCTTGCCCGAGCCGCCGGTGCCGGTGCCGGTGGGATCGCCACCCTGGGCCATGAAGCCGCCGATCACGCGATGGAACGGCGTGCCGTCGTAGAAGCCCTGGCGGGCCAGTTCCTTGATGCGCGCCACATGATTGGGGGCGAGCTTGGGCAGCATCTCGATCACCACCGTGCCGGTGCGCAATTCAAGCAGCAGGGTGTTCTCGGGATCGGCGGCCTGGGCGGCGGACGCGCCGCCGATCACCAAGCCGAACAAAGTGGCCAGCGTGATGGCCAGATGATGGATACGGCGCATCTGGTGCCCCCCTACTCTTGCGCGTCGGCGGCGACTTGCATGCGGACGATCACGTCCGCCGGCTCGGCCACCGTGCCGTTGCGGGCGCTGTCGCCGCGCTTGATGGTGTCGATCAGGTCCAAGCCCTCGACCACCTTGCCCCACACGGTATACTTGCCGTCGAGGTGGGGCGAGTCGTCGAACATGATGAAGAACTGGCTGTCGGCGCTGTCGGGGCTCGACGAACGGGCCATCGAGGTGGTGCCGCGCACATGCTTCTCTTTCGAGAACTCGGCCTTCAGCTTCTGGCCCGAGCCACCCATGCCGTTGCCTTCCGGGTCGCCGGTCTGGGCCATGAAGCCCTCGATCACGCGATGGAACTTCAGGCCGTCATAGAAGCCCTTGCGCGCCAGTTCCTTGATGCGCGCGACATGGTTGGGGGCCAAATCGGGACGCAGGGCGATCACCAGGCGGCCGTCCTTGAGATCGAGGTAAAGGGTGTTTTCGAGGTCCATAGAGGCTGCCTTTCGTCATTCCGCCTTGAAACGCTCGCCCAGCCGGTCGCGAATGCGCGGCGAGACGAAGGATGCGATATCGCCGTCGAGACGGCCTATTTCCTTCACGAAGCGCGACGAGATGAACTGGCAGCGCTCGGAAGCCATCAAAAACACCGTCTCGATCTTGGGATCGACGCGGGCGTTCATGCCGGCCATCTGGAATTCGAATTCGAAATCGGACACCGCGCGCAAGCCGCGGATGACCACGGTGGCGCCGACCTGCCGCGCGAAATGCATCAGCAGATTGCCGAACGGCATCACCTCGATGCGGGTGCCGTTGGTGTTGAGGGTGGCCGATTCCTCGGCGGCCATTTGAACCCGCTCTTCAAGCGTGAACATTGGCCCCTTCCCGGCATTGGCCGCGACGCCGATGATCAGGCGGTCGACCAAGCGGGTGGCGCGGGTGATGATGTCGAGATGGCCATTGGTGATCGGATCGAAAGTGCCGGGATAGACGCCGACGCGCTCAACCATCGCTGCCTCCTTCGCTGGCAGTGCTGTCGTTGTCGGCCTCCTCGGACTCCTCGGATTCGTCGCCATTGCCGATATCGGGAAGCCGGGTGGCGGACACCACCTGCTCACCGTCGGCGGTACGAAGCAGCATGACACCTTGCGTGCGTCGTCCGGCGATTCTCACGTCGTGAACCGGCGTGCGGATCAGCTTTCCGCCGTCGGTGACCAAGATCATCTGGTCGGCATGGTCGATCGGGAAGGACGCCACCACCGCCGTGCCGTTACGCTCGGTCAGGTCGATGTTGCCGATGCCCGAGCCGCCGCGCCCGGTGATCCGGTATTCATAGGCCGAGGTGCGCTTGCCGTAACCGCGATCGGTCAGCGTCAGCACGAATTCCTCGACCGCCTTCATGCGTTCGAATTCCTCTTCGGGGATCTCGGGCGCCACCGCCTCGGCCGAGCCCTCGATCTCGACCGGCTCGCCCGCCGCCTTGCGGCGCTGGGCGGCGAGCTTCAGATAGTCGTCGCGCCGTTCCATGTCGATCTCGACATGACGCAGCATCGACATGCTGATCACCGAATCGCCCTCGTCGAGCCGAATCCCCCTCACCCCCGTCGAGGTGCGGCCGGCGAAGACGCGCACATCGGGAACCGGGAAGCGGATGCACTTGCCTTTGCGGCTGGCCAGCAGGACGTCCATCTCCTCGGTGCAGGTCGCGACGCCGATCAGGCGGTCGCCCTCGTCCAGCTTCATGGCGATCTTGCCGTTGGTCATCACGTTGGTGAAATCCGACAGCAGGTTGCGCCGCACCCCGCCCGAGGCGGTGGCGAACATGACGTGCAGTTCGCTCCACGCCGCCTCGTCCTCGGGCAGCGGCATCAGCGTCGAGATGGTGGCGCCGTCGAGCGGCAGCAGATTGACCAAAGCCTTGCCGCGCGCCTGCGGCGTGCCCAATGGCAGGCGATAGACCTTCATCTTGTAGACGATGCCGGTCGACGTGAAGAACAGCACCGGCGTATGCGTCGAGGCGACGAACAGCGTGGTGATGAAATCCTCGTCGCGCATCGACATGCCCGAGCGGCCCTTGCCGCCGCGCCGCTGGGCGCGATAGGCCGACAGCGGCACCCGCTTGATGTAGCCGGTGTTGGTGACGGTGACGACCATGTCCTCGCGCTGGATCAGGTCCTCGATGTCGGCCTCGAATTCCGACTCCTCGATGGCCGTCCGCCGCGGGGTGGCGTAGGCCTCCTTCATGTCGACCAGTTCCTGGCGCAGGATCTCGTACAGCCGCTCGCGCGACGACAGGATGTGCAGGAACTCCTTGATCTGCTCGCCGATCTCGGTCAACTCGCCCGCGATCTTCTCGCGCTCGAGCCCGGTCAGGCGGTGCAGGCGCAGATCCAGGATGGCCTTGGCCTGGGTCTCGGACAGGCTGTAGCGGCCATCGACCACGGCGCGGCCCGGCTCGTCGATCAGGCGGATCAGCGGCTCGACGTCGCGGGCCGGCCATGCGCGGGCCATCAAGCCCTCGCGCGCCGTGGCCGGATCGGGAGCGGCGCGGATCAGCGCGATCACCTCGTCGATATTGGCCACCGCGATGGCCAGACCGACCAACACGTGGGCGCGGTCGCGCGCCTTGCCCAGTTCGAAGATGGTGCGCCGGGTGATGACCTCCTCGCGATAGGCGACGAAGGCGACCAGGATGTCTTTCAGCACCATCAGAACGGGACGGCCGCCGTTCAGCGCCAGCATGTTGACGCCGAAGCTGGATTGCAGCGGCGTGAAGCGGTAAAGCTGGTTCAGCACCACCTCGGCCACCGCGTCGCGCTTCAGCTCGACGACCACGCGCACGCCGTCGCGGTCGGACTCGTCGCGCAGGTCGGAAATGCCCTCGACCCGCTTTTCGCGCACCAGATCGGCGATCAGCTCGACCATCCGAGCCTTGTTGACCTGGTAAGGCATCTCGGTGACGACGATCGCCTCGCGGTCCTTGCGGATGTCTTCGATATGGCAACGGCCGCGCAGGATCACCGATCCGCGCCCGGTGTGATAGGCGGCGCGGCTGCCGGTGCGCCCCAGGATGATGCCGCCCGTGGGGAAGTCGGGCGCCGGGACGATCTCCATCAACTCTTCGACGGTGATCGCCGGGTTATCGATATAGGCGCAGCAGGCGTCGATCACCTCGCCCAGATTGTGCGGCGGGATGTTGGTGGCCATGCCGACCGCGATGCCACCCGCGCCATTGACCAGAAGATTGGGGAAGCGGGCCGGCAGCACGACCGGCTCGCGCGTCGTGTCGTCGTAGTTCGATTGGAAGTCGACGGTGTCCTTGTCGATGTCGTCAAGCAGGCTGTGCGCCGGGCGGGCCAGACGGGCCTCGGTGTAGCGCATCGCCGCCGGCGGGTCGCCGTCCATCGATCCGAAATTGCCCTGCCCGTCGATCAACGGCAGGCGCATCGAGAAGTCCTGCGCCATGCGCACCATGGCGTCGTAGATCGCCGCGTCGCCATGCGGGTGATACTTGCCCATGACGTCGCCGACGATGCGCGCCGATTTGCGGAAGGCGCGGTTCCAGTCGTAGCCGTTCTCCTTCATCGAGAACAGGATGCGGCGATGAACCGGCTTCAACCCGTCGCGCACGTCGGGCAGCGCGCGCGACACGATCACGCTCATCGCGTAATCGAGATAGGAACGCTTCATCTCCTCCTCGATCGTCACTTGCGTGATGTCGAAGCCGGACGGGGTCGGAGGTGGTGTGGTCAAATCTATGAGCCTCGGAGTGAGGACGGGGATGCGCCCCGCGGAATGCTGGCGAAAGCTAACAGATAGCGCGCCTGCGAACAACCGCGCGTCATGCCGAGCCGGCAGGTTGCCCGTGAGGGCGCCGCAAGATGGTGTTAACCACTTTGGCGGACTTCATTCCAAGCGGTCAAGACGCGA
>JADFZP010000012.1:14447-19047 GCA_015232485.1 Alphaproteobacteria bacterium | reverse complement strand
AGACGGCGTTTTCCAGCATCAGCACCCGGTCGGCGGCGGCGATGGCGATGGCCCGCTCGACCGCCGCCTTGGCGCCCGACACCACCACTTGGCCCGGCGCGTTGTCATTGGCCGCCTCGCAGACGTCGCCTTGCGCGGCGGCGGCGGCGATCTCGCGCGCCAAGTCGATATCGGCGCCAAGCAGCGCCGCCATCGCTCCCTCGCCCACCGGAACGGCGCGCTGCATGGCCAGCCCGCGGATGCGCAGCAGCCGGGCGGTGTCGGAAAGGCTGAGGGCGCGAGCCGCCGCCAGGGCCGAATATTCGCCCAGCGAATGGCCGGCGACCACGCCGGCCGTGGTGGCGAGGTCGATCCCGCCGTCCTTCTCCAACACGCGCATCACCGCCATGCTGACCGCCATCAAGGCGGGCTGGGCGTTCTCGGTGAGGACGAGGTCGGCCTCGGGTCCTTCGAACATCAGGCGCGACAGGTTCTGCCCCAAAGCCTCGTCGACCTCTTGGAAAACCTCGCGGGCGACCTGGAAGGCCTCGGCCAGTTCGCGGCCCATGCCCACCGCCTGCGAACCCTGACCTGGAAAGACGAAAGCGCGCGACATCTCGTTCGAAACCCCCTGATCGTGTCGGGCCACAGCAATAGCGCGCGGTTGGCGGCGGTTCAAGACGAATAGCGGTGAATCCGCTTGAACGGCGGGTCGCATCCTGTATATTGCGCGCCTCCGAACTCCTTGCCGGCGTGGTGCCGGCTATGCCCGCGCGTCCATGGCAGGACGGTGGGAAGAGACAAGCCAGAAGGAGTAGAGCCGCAATGGCACTCTACGAATGTGTATTCATAGCCCGGCAGGACATCGCCGCCACCCAGGTGGAAACCCTGGCTGACACGATGGCCCAGATCATCGCCGACAATGGCGGCAACGTCGCCAAGCGCGAATTCTGGGGTCTGCGGAACATCGCCTACCGAGTCAAGAAGAACCGCAAGGGCCACTACGTGCTGTTCAACATCGACGCCCCTTCGCCCGCCGTGAAGGAGATGGAGCGTCAGATGAGCATCAGCGAGGACGTCCTCCGCTATCTGACCGTTCGGGTCGAGGCGCTTGAGGAAGGTCCGTCGGTGATGGCCCAGGGTCGCCAGCGGGACGAGCGTCCGCGCGGCGAGGATCGCGGCGGTCGCCGCCGGTCGTTCGATGGAGGTGAGTGATGAAGCCCGTGACCACGGCAGCCGGCGGACGCCGGCCGTTCTTCCGCCGTCGCAAGACCTGCCCCTTCTCGGGCGCCAGCGCGCCGAAGATCGACTACAAGGACGTGAAGCTGCTGCAGCGCTTCATCTCCGAGCGCGGCAAGATCGTCCCCAGCCGCATCACCGCGGTGTCGGCGAAGAAGCAGCGTGAACTGGCCCAGGCGATCAAGCGCTCGCGCTTTCTCGGCCTGCTGCCCTATGTCGTGAAGTAGGAGCCGGCCCGGCCGGATTGGCCATGCCCAAAGACTTGGCGCTGGCGATCGCCGCGGGGCTGGTCAGCGCGCTCCTGTTTCTCTCCATGCTGACGGGAGCGGCGGCTGGCCTGCTGTTCACCTATGTCGCGCCGTTGCCGGTGATCGCGGTCGGGCTTGCGCTCGGTCTGCGAATGGCTTCGGTGGCGGCGGCGGTCGGGGCGATGGCGGTGATGCTGCCGACCGGCGTGGCGGGGTTGATCCCCTACGCGGCGGCGGTGCTGCTGCCGGGTCTGTTGCTGACGCGACAGGCGCTGTTGTGGCGGGACATGGGTGATGGCCGCGTCGAGTGGTTCCCGGTCGGCCTGATCGTCGCTTGGTTGTGCGGCGCGGGGCTGGTCATGCTGGGTTTGGGCGCGGCCTATGCCGCGTCGGGCGAGGCGGGGATCGAGGGAGCCGTGCGGCAGGTGCTGGTCGAAGCGCTGGCCGGCATGGCGCCCAACCTGACGCCGGCCGAACGCGGCGAGGTCGCCGGGCATTGGGCGCCGTTTCTGCCCGCCGCCATGGCGGGGGCGTGGCTGGTCTCGGCGCTGGTCAACGGCGGTTTGGCGCAGTGGCTGGTGGAAAAGGTCGGACGCAACATCCGGCCCACCCCCGACTACCGCGAGTTGGAGCTGCCGGTCTGGATGGGCGTGGCCCTGCCGTTGGCTTTGGCTACGGGAATGATGGCCGGCGGAGACGCGGGCTTCGTGGCGGGGAATGTGGCCGTGTTGCTGGCGCTGCCCTTCGTGATGCTGGGCCTCGCGGGCTTGCATCGGGCGGTGGCCGGGCGGCGCAATGCCGGGCTGATCCTGGCGGCCGCCTATGGAATGATGTTGATTTCCGGCGTGGCGATCCCCGTGATCGCGGCGCTGGGCTTCGTAAGGCATTGGACGAGGCTGCGGCGGGCGAAGCCCGGCGGCGGAACGGAGGACGAGTGATGGATGTGAGCGTCATTTTGCTCGAGCGAATCGAGAAGCTTGGTCAGATGGGCGACGTGGTGAAGGTTCGCCCCGGTTTCGCCCGCAATTTCCTGCTGCCGCAGCGCAAGGCGTTGCGCGCCAGCAAGGACAACCTGACCTATTTCGAGGGGCAGCGCGCCCATCTCGAGGCCGCCAACCTGCAGCGCCGTGAAGAAGCGCAGGCCGTCGCCCAGAAGATGGACGGCCTTTCGCTGGTGATGGTTCGCCAGGCCGGCGAGGGCGGGCAGCTTTATGGTTCGGTCAGCGGTCGCGACGTCTCGGACGCGATCGGCGAGGCCGGCTACACGGTCGAGCGCCGCCAAGTTCATCTGGACACCCCGATCAAGATGCTGGGCAAACACCCTCTGCGTGTTTCGCTGCATCCCGAGGTCGCCGTGACCGTGACGGTCATCGTGGCCCGTTCGCAGGAAGAAGCGCAGCGCGCCATGCCGGCCGTCGAGGCTCCCGCCGAGGAGCCCGAGGTCGAGCAGGAAGCGACCGAAGCCGAAGAAGAGTAAAACCTCTCCTCCAGAGGCGCCGTCAATGACGTGACGTGTCTTTTCCGCTCCAAAGCCGGGGCGGGAAAGGCGCGTCTTGTCGTTTGCCCGCTCCGTCCCCGTTGTTCACAGGCTGTGGATACTTTCCATCCACGCTTTCCTCAGCGCCAAAAGGCTGACCGGGCCGCGCCTTCGTATTAGAATGCCGCATGGCCCTGCCGATCCCACTCAACGAGGACGCCGCGTCGCATGGCGCGCCATCCTTCCGAACGCCGCCCCACAACTACGAGGCCGAGCAGGCCCTGCTGGGCGCGATCCTGGTCAACAACAAGACCTATGAGAAGGTCTCGGAGTTCCTGCGCCCCGAGCATTTCGCGGACGCCGTCCATGGCCGCGTGTTCGCCGCCTGCGGCACCTTGGTCGAGCGCGGCCACATCGCCAACCCGGTGACCCTCAAGACGCTGTTCGAGCAGGACGGCGCCCTGGCCGAGGTCGGCGGACCGCAATATCTGGCGCGGCTGGCCAACTCGGTGATCACGATCATCAACGCCGAGGATTACGGCCGGCTGATCTTCGACCTTTATCTGCGGCGCGAGTTGATCGGTCTGGGCGAGGACGTGGTCAACGACGCCTTCGAGGTGAAGCTGGACCGCTCGGCCACCGACCAGATCGAGTCGACCGAGGAGCGCCTGTTCGAACTGGCCTCGACCGGTTCCTACGAGGGTGGATTCGCGAGTTTCAAGGACACCGTGGTCGAGGCGATCCGTCAGGCCGAGGCGGCGCACAAGCGCGAGGGCAAGCTGTCGGGCGTGCCCTCGGGCCTGATCGACATGGACAAGAAGCTGGGCGGCCTGCATCCCTCGGATCTGATCATCCTGGCCGGCCGGCCGAGCATGGGCAAGACCGCGCTGGCCACCAACATGGCCTTCAACGCCGCCCACGCCTATCGCGAGGAACGCGACGCCCTGGGCAATCGCAAGACCGCCGACGGCGCCGTGATCGCCTTCTTCTCGCTGGAAATGTCGGCCGAGCAGTTGGCCACCCGCATCCTGTCGGAACGGGCCGAAATCTCGTCGCACAAGATCCGCCAGGGCGAGTTGTCGCACGAGGAGTTCGACCGCCTGGTCCAGGCCTCGCAGGAACTGCACCGCCTGCCCCTGTTCATCGACGACACGCCGGCCTTGTCGGTCTCGGCGGTGCGCACGCGGGCGCGGCGGCTGAAGCGTCAGCACAATCTGGGCATGATCATCGTGGATTACCTCCAGCTTCTGCGCGGCAGCGCCGGGCAGAAGGTCGAGAACCGGGTTCAGGAGGTGTCGGACATCACCCGCGGGCTCAAGGCCATCGCCAAGGAGCTGAGCGTCCCGGTGCTGGCGCTGTCGCAGCTATCGCGCGCCGTCGAGCAGCGAGAGGACAAGCGGCCGCAACTCTCGGACCTGCGCGAATCGGGCTCGATCGAGCAGGATGCCGACGTGGTGATGTTCGTCTATCGCGAGGAGTATTATCTTCAGCGCGGCGAGCCCGGCCGGCGTCCCGACGAGAGCGAGGAGAAGTGGCTGCAACGCCACGATGCCTGGAAAGCCCGTTGCGAGGAGGTCCACAACATGGCCGAGGTGATCATCGCCAAGCAGCGCCACGGCCCGATCGGCACCGTCAAGCTGTTCTTCGACGGCAACTA
>JADFZP010000012.1:7111-14347 GCA_015232485.1 Alphaproteobacteria bacterium | reverse complement strand
CCGTCGGGCCGGGGCGCTGCTGACCATCGACCTTGGCGCGATCGTCGCCAATTGGCGCGGGCTGGTCAGCCGGCTGGCGCCCGGCGCCGCCTGCGCCGCGGTGGTCAAGGCCGACGCCTACGGGCTGGGCGCCGCGCGCGTCGCCCCCGCCCTGCTCGCCGCCGGCTGCCGCCATTTCTTCGTGGCGACCCTGGACGAGGGCATCGCCCTGCGCCCGCTGCTGCCCGGCGCGGACCTGTTCGTGCTGAACGGCCCGCCGCCCGGCTGCGAGTCGGATTTCGCGGCGAACGGCCTGATTCCGGTGCTCAATGATCGGGGACAGGTCGAACGCTGGCCGGGCGGACCCTGCGCCCTGCACGTCGACACCGGGATGAATCGGCTGGGCATCGCGGTCGCCGACTTCGCGCGGGTCGTCGAGGCGCGGCCGAACTTGGCTCCGGCGCTGGTGATGAGCCACCTCGCTTGCGCCGACGAGGACAGCCCGATGAACGAGGCCCAGCGCCAAGCCTTCGCGTCGGCGGCGGCCCGCCTGCCGGGCGTGCCGGCCAGCCTCGCCGCCTCGTCGGGGATGTTCCTCGGTTCCGGATACCATTTCGATCTGGTTCGGCCCGGCGCCGCCCTGTACGGCGTCAATCCCCGCCCCGGGCAGCCCAATCCGATGGCCCAAGTGGTTCGGCTGCAAGGGAAAATCCTGCAGCTTCGCGACGTTGACAGCCCCATGACCGTTGGTTATGGTGCCACCCATCGGGTAACCAGGAGATGCCGCCTGGCCACCGTCGCGATCGGCTACGCCGATGGCTATCCGCGCTCGCTGAGCAATCGCGGCTTCGGCGTCATCGGCGAGTGGCGCGTGCCGATCGTGGGGCGGGTATCGATGGATCTGACCATCTTCGACATTACCGAGGTTCCCGAAGCCCTCGCCGCGCCCGGTTCGCTGGTCGAACTGATCGGCGCGGATTTGACGGTCGACGACGTCGCCGAGGCGGCCGGCACCATCGGATACGAGATTCTGACCCGACTGGGGCGCCGCCACCATCGCGTCCATGTGACCGGCTCATGACCTTCGTCGCCAACGTCGGCAGCTTCTTCCTGTCCTTCCTGGCGCATACCGGGCGGCTGGTGATCTTCGCGGCGATCGCCTTGTCGCACTGCGTGCGGCCGCCCTTCTACGGTCGGCTGATCCTGCGGCAGATCGTCGAGATCGGCTATTACTCGCTGCCCGTGGTCGGGCTGACCGCGATCTTCTCGGGGATGGTGCTGGCCCTGCAAAGCCATGTCGGCTTCGCCCGCTTTTCGGCCGAGGGCGCCGTCGCCACCGTGGTGGTGCTGTCGGTGACCCGCGAGTTGGGCCCGGTGCTGGCCGGATTGATGGTGGCGGGGCGCATCGGCGCCGCGATGGCCGCCGAGATCGGCACCATGCGGGTGACCGATCAGATCGACGCGCTGACCACGCTGTCGACCAATCCGTTCAAGTATCTGGTGGCGCCGCGACTGATCGCCGGCTTTCTGATGCTGCCCTTCCTGGTGCTGGTGGCAGACATCATCGGCGTGTTCGGCGGCTATTTGATCGGCACCTACAAGCTGGGTTTCAACCCGGCCATCTATCTTCAGCGAAGCTGGGAATTCCTTCAGGCGGTGGACGTGATTTCCGGCTTGGTCAAGGCGGCCGTGTTCGGCTTCCTGATTTCGCTGATGGGCTGCTATCACGGCTATCATTCGACCGGCGGCGCCCAGGGCGTCGGCGCGGCGACCACCAACGCCGTGGTTTCGGCCTCGATGCTGATCCTGGTGTCGAATTACGTCATCACCGAACTGTTCTTCGCGCGATGACCGACACGCCCATCAAGATCCGGCTGGCCGACCTGCGCAAATCCTTCGGATCGAAGGTGGTGCTGGACGGCATCGATCTCAAGGTGCGGCGGGGCGAATCGCTGGTGGTGATCGGCGGCTCGGGCACCGGCAAGTCGGTGATGCTGAAATGCATTCTCGGCCTGATCAAGCCGGATCGCGGCGGCATCGAGATCGACGGCGAGGAGGTGGCGCGCCTATCCGGCCGAGATCGCGAGCGGGTTCTGGCGAAGTTCGGAATGCTGTTCCAGGGCGCCGCCCTGTTCGACAGTCTGCCGGTGTGGGAGAACGTCGCCTTCGGCCTGATCCAGGGCCGCCGCCTCGATCGCGGCAAGGCGCGCGAGCGGGCCATGGAGAAGCTCTATCAGGTCGGCCTGGGCGCGGAAGTCGCCGAGTTGTCGCCGGCCGAGCTATCCGGCGGCATGCAGAAGCGCGTCGCGCTGGCCCGCGCCATCGCCAGCGAGCCCGAGATCATCTTCTTCGACGAGCCGACCACCGGCCTGGACCCGATCATGGCCGACGTGATCAACGACCTGATCGTCAAATGCGTCAAGGAGTTGGGCGCCACCGCCATCTCGATCACCCACGACATGGCGTCGGCCCGCAAGATCGCCGACCACATCGCGATGCTCTACAGGGGCAAGCTGATCTGGACCGGCGAGACGTCGGAAATCGACCGCACGGACAATGCTTACGTCGACCAGTTCATCCATGGGCGCGCCGACGGCCCGATCAAGATGGAGCTTCGGCGCTGAAGGCCACCGCCAGCCATGTTTGCCAGGAATGTGGGGCCGTCCATCCGCGTTGGGGCGGGCGTTGCGATGCGTGCGGAGCCTGGAATTCGATCGTCGAGGAAGCGCCGCGCGAAAGCGCGCCCAAGGGCCTGTCGGGCGGCCGCAAGGGACGGCAGGTCGAGTTCGTGACCCTGAACGGCGGCGGTGTCGAACCACCCCGCCGGGCCACCGGCCTGTCCGAATTGGACCGGGTGTGCGGCGGCGGTCTGGTGCCGGGCTCGGCCCTTCTGGTCGGCGGCGATCCCGGCATCGGCAAGTCCACCCTGCTGCTTCAAGCGGTGGCCGCGCTGGCCACGGGGGGCGCGCGCTGCGCCTATGTCTCGGGCGAGGAGGCGGTCGATCAGGTGCGTCTGCGCGCCCGCCGGCTGGGCTTGTCCAATTCCCCGGTGATGCTGGCCACCGCCACCGACCTGCGCGACATCGTCGCGTCGCTGGAAGGCCCGCAGGCGCCCGATGTCGTGGTCATCGATTCGATCCAGACGATGTTCGTCGACTCGCTCGACTCGGCGCCGGGAACCGTCGCCCAGGTGCGGGCCTGCGCCCAGGAGTTGATCCGTCTGGCCAAACGGCGCGGCTTCGTGCTGCTGCTGGTCGGCCACGTCACCAAGGAAGGCGTGATCGCCGGCCCGCGGGTGCTCGAGCACATGGTCGACACCGTGCTGTATTTCGAAGGCGACCGCGGCCACCAGTTCCGCATCTTGCGCGCCGTGAAGAACCGCTTCGGCGCCACCGACGAGATCGGCGTGTTCGAGATGACCGATGTCGGGCTGGTCGAGGTCGCCAATCCCTCGGCCCTGTTCCTCGCCGAGCGGCGCGGCAACGTGGCCGGAAGCTGCGTCTTCGCCGGGATCGAGGGAACGCGGCCGATGCTGGTCGAAATTCAGGCGCTTGTCGCCCCCTCGGCGATGGGCACGCCCCGCCGCGCCGTGGTAGGCTGGGACACCGGGCGCCTTTCCATGGTGTTGGCGGTGCTCGACGCCCGTTGCGGCCTTGCCTTGTCGGGGAATGACGTTTATTTGAACGTTGCCGGCGGGTTGAGGATCGGTGAACCGGCGGCGGACCTTGCGGTCGCCGCGGCGCTCGTCTCCTCGGCGACGGGCCAGCCGATGGCCGCCGACACCGTGGTGTTCGGCGAGGTCGGGCTTTCGGGGGAGGTCCGGGCGGTGAGCCAGCCGGATCAGCGCGTCAAGGAGGCCGCCAAACTGGGCTTCGCACAGGCGGTGGTGCCCCGGCGCAAGGCCAAGACGCCCCTCGCCGCCGCGCCGCTGACCGTGCGCGCGGTCGGGCATTTGCAGGACGTGGTGGCGCTTTTCCAAGGCGGACGGAGCGAACGGGCGACATGATGAACGCGGTGGATATCGCCGTCATTGTCGTCGTGCTGGCCTCGGGCCTTTTCGCCTTCTGGCGCGGCTTCGTGCACGAGTCGTTGTCGATGGTGGCCTGGATCGGCGCGGTGTTCGCGGCTCTTTATGGGCTGCCGCAGGCGCGCCCCCTGGCGCGGACCTATGTCGAGGTGGGCTGGGCGGCCGACGCCATCGCCGGCGGCACGATTTTTCTGGTGACGCTGCTGGCCCTGTCACTGGTCACGCACGCGGTGTCGAAACGGGTTCGCAACAGCGCGCTCAACGGAGTCGACCGCTCGCTCGGGTTCATTTTCGGGCTGGCGCGGGGTGTATTGCTGATCAGTCTCGCCTATATGGTGGTCGTCTGGTTGACAGCCCCCGAGAAGGAGCCGGAATGGCTGGCCGAGGCGAAGACCCGGCCGGTGATGGCGCAGGGCGCCGCGCTGGTGCAGATCTTGTTGCCCGCCGAATATGGCCGGGCCGAGATGCAGGCGCGCACCGCCGCCGAAGAGGCGCGCCGTGCCATGGAACTGAAGAAGACCTACGACAGCCTGGCCAATCCGAAGCCAAAATCGGAACCGGGGCCGCAGGACAAGGACTCGGGCTACAGCCAGTCGGAACGGCGCGATCTGGACCGGCTGCTGCGCAACAACCAGTGAGGAAGCTTCGCCAGCGATGCTCACCACCCATCCCTACGACGACGATCACATGCACGAGGAATGCGGCGTTTTCGGCATCTTCGGGCATTCCGAGGCGGCCGCCCACGCGGCGCTCGGGCTCCATGCCTTGCAGCACCGCGGACAGGAGGCGGCGGGGGTCGTGTCCTGGGACGGGCGCACCTTCCACAGCCATCGCGGCCAGGGCCACGTCGCCGACAATTTCAGCTCGGAATCGGTGATCCGCAAGCTGCCGGGCAGCGTCGCCGTCGGCCACGTGCGCTACTCGACGACCGGCGAGACCATGCTGCGCAACGTGCAGCCGCTGTTCGCCGATTTCGAGTTCGGCGGATTGGCGATCGGGCACAACGGCAACCTGACCAACGCCACCACCCTGCACCGGCAATTGGTGCGGCGCGGCTGCCTGTTCCAGTCGACCACCGACACCGAGGTGATCGTCCATCTGATCGCGATCAGCCTTTACTCGACGGTCGAGGACCGGATGATCGACGCGCTGCGCCAAGTCGAGGGCGCCTATTCGCTGGTCGCCACCACCGGAACGGCCCTGATCGGCGTGCGCGATCCCCTGGGCATCCGGCCGCTGGTGCTGGGCAAGTTGGGCACCGCCTGGCTGCTGGCCTCCGAGACCTGCGCGCTGGACATCATCGGCGCCGATTTCGTGCGCGACGTCGAGCCCGGCGAGTTGGTGGTGATCGACACGAACGGCGTCCGTTCGGTCAAGCCCTTCGGCCGCAACCCGCGCCGCTTCTGCATTTTCGAGTACATCTACTTCGCCCGCCCGGACAGCATCGTCGAGGGCACCAGCGTCTATGAGGCCCGCAAGCGGATCGGCGCGCAGTTGGCCCGCGAGAGCGCGGTCGACGCCGATGTGGTCATCCCGGTTCCCGACTCGGGCGTGCCCGCCGCGCTTGGCTACGCCCACGAGGCCAACATCCCCTTCGAGCTGGGCATCATCCGCAACCACTATGTCGGCCGCACCTTCATCGAGCCGACCGACAACATCCGCCATCTGGGCGTCAAGCTGAAGCACAACGCCAACCGCGCCTCGCTGGCCGGCAAGCGCGTGGTGCTGGTCGACGACTCGATCGTGCGCGGCACGACCTCGATGAAGATCGTCGAGATGGTCCGCCAAGCCGGCGCGAAGGAGGTGCATATGCGGATCTCAAGCCCGCCGACCACCCATTCCTGCTTCTTCGGCATCGACACGCCCCAGCGCGACAAGCTGATGGCGGCGCGCTACGACCTGAAGGGCATGGCCGAGTGCATCGGCGTCGACACCCTGGCCTTCATTTCGATTGACGGCCTGTATCAGGCGGTGGGCGAGGAGAGCCGCGACGGCGAACGGCGCCGCTATTGCGATGCCTGCTTCACCGGCGAATATCCGGTTCCACTGACCGATCAGGGAGAGACTCGGGCACCCGCCCAGCTTTCGATGCTGACCGAGGGCAACTCGTGAGCGGCCGGCTCGAAGGCCGCATCGCGGTCATCACCGGCGCCTCGCGCGGCATCGGCGCGGCCGTCGCGAAGCGCTTCGCCGCCGAGGGCGCCACCGTGGTCCTGCTGGCCCGCACCCAGGCCGCCCTCGAGGAGGTCGATGACGAGATCCGCAAAGCCACCGGCCGCGAGGCCGTGTTGGTTCCGGTCGATCTGCGCCAGTTCGACAAGATCGACCACATCGGCGCCGCTTTGTTCGAGCGGTTCGGCCGTCTGGACGTGCTGGTCGGCAACGCCGGGGCATTGGGTGGCCTGAGCCCGCTCGGCCATACCCTGCCCAAGCTGTGGGACGAGGTGATGGCCGTGAACGTCACCGCCAATTACCGGCTGGTCCGCATTTTCGATCCGATGCTGCGCCAGTCGGATGCGGGACGCGCCATCTTCGTCACCTCGGGCGCGGCGCGCGGCATCCACCCGTACTGGGGCCCCTACGCCGCCAGCAAGGCGGCGCTCGAGCAGATGATCCTGTGCTGGGCCGGCGAAATGACCAAGACCAACGTCCGCATCAACCTGATCGATCCCGGCATCTGCCGGACCCGAATGCGCGTTCAGGCCTTCCCCGGCGAGCCCGTCGAGAAGCAGACCCCGCCCGAGGCGATCACCGACGCGTTCGTCGAGCTGGCCGCCGCCGATTGCACCCGCCACGCCGAGATCGTGCAGGCGCAATAAGCCGATATACCGAAAGCGCTTCCTCCGAAAAGGCATCTGGGCTATCCATAAGGCATAGTAGTGGCATTTTGGAGGGGGTAAGATTCATGAAGCGTTTGATCATCGCTGCGACGCTGTCGCTGTTCGTGTCGGGTGCCGCCAAGGCGGCTGACGAGTATGAGAAGGTTCCGGCGGGCGACGCCCAGTACAAGTCGTGCCTCGCCTACTCGAAGAAGAACTACGAGGGCGGCGACGAGAAGAGCAAGATCGCCGGCCAGACCAAGGCCCAGGCTTGGTGCACCTGCATGTGGAACGAGACCCCCGACGACTTCAAGGGTGATCTCGCGAAGTTTTCCGAGACTTCGAAGGGTGCGGCCATGAACAAGGCCTGCGAGAAGTACGCCGGCTGGGATTGATCGAGATCGGCGGGGG
>JADFZP010000012.1:0-7011 GCA_015232485.1 Alphaproteobacteria bacterium | reverse complement strand
CCTAATCCGCGTACGGATTCTTGCGCTTGCGCAAATTGAAGCGGATTGGCACTCCGTCGAGGGCGAAGGTCTGGCGCAAGCCGTTGACCAGATAACGGACATAGGATTCCGGCAATTCGTCGGCCTTGCTGACGAAGGCGACGAAGGTCGGCGGGCGGGCCTTGGCCTGGGTCATGTAGCGCAGGCGCAGACGCCGTCCACCTTGCAAGGCCGGCGGCGGATGGCGTTCGGTCATCTCCTCCAGCCAGCGATTGAGCTGCGAGGTGGGGATGCGGCGGTTCCAGGTCTCGTAGATCTTCTCGACCGCCGCCATCAGCTTGTCGAGCCCGCGACCGGCGAGCGCCGACATGGTCACCGTCGGCACGCCGCGCACCTGCGGCAGCGAGGTCTCCAGACGATCGCTTAGACGGGCGAGCGCCGGCGCCTTGTCGTCGACCAGATCCCATTTGTTGATCGCGATGACCAGGGCGCGGCCCTCTTCCACCACCATGCGGGCGATGGTCAGATCCTGCTTGTCGAGGATGGCCTGCGAGTCGAGCACCAGCACCACGACATTGGCCATGCGGATCGATTCCAGCGTGTCGGCCACCGACAGCTTTTCCAACGAGTCGCTGATCGTCGCGCGGCGTCGCAGTCCGGCCGTGTCGACCAGACGGACCGGGCGGCCGTTCCACTCCCAGGGAATGGCGATGGCGTCACGGGTCAACCCGGCCTCGGGCCCGGTCAACATGCGGTCTTCGCCGAGCAGCCGGTTGACGATGGTCGATTTACCGACATTGGGGCGCCCGACTACCGCCATGTGCAGCGGGCGGACCACCTCTTCGGGCCCCATCACCTCGTCGATGGCCTCGTCGTCGGGTTCGTCTTCATCCTCGGCGACCGGCTCGGGACCGAAGGGCCGCAGCGCGTCGTAAAGTTCGCCCAAGCCCTCGCCGTGTTCGGCCGACAAGGCGATCGGGTCGCCAAGCCCCAGTTCGTAGGCCTCGAGCAGGCCGGGCTGACCGGCGCGGCCCTCGCATTTGTTGGCGACCACGATCACCGGGGTGCGCCCCTTGCGCAACGCCTGCGCGAAATGGCGGTCGAGCGGCGTCAGGCCGGCTCGCGCGTCGATCAGCAGCAGGGCCAGATCGGCGTTGGCGACGGCGCGTTCGGTTTGGCTGCGCATCCGCGATTCCATCGCGTCGGGCGCGGCCTCCTCCAGCCCGGCGGTGTCGAAGATGCGGAAATTCAGGTCGAAAAGCGTCGCCTCGCCCTCCCGGCGATCGCGGGTGACGCCGGGGGTGTCGTGGACGATGGCGTCCCGGCGTCCCACCAGCCTGTTGAAAAGGGTGGATTTCCCCACATTGGGTCGGCCGACGATGGCTACGGTGAATGTCATCGGCTCAGCGATACGCGACGAGTTCGGCGTCGTCGGTCAGGAAGTACAGCGTCCCGCCCGATACGATCGGCGCGATGCTGACGCCCGCCGGCATCTCCTCGCGGCCCATGATCTTGCCGGTATAGGGCGAGACCGTGACGGCCCAGCCGTTGGACGTGGCGACGACCAGCCGGTCGCTGACCAGCACCGGGCCGGTCCAGACCAGGCGACCGCGCTTGTCCTCCATGTCCTCCCAGCCGGGCAGCGGGGTGACCCAGCGGACGCGGCCCGTGCGGGCCTCCATCGCCACCACCTCGGGGGTGTTGGTCAGCACGTACAAGAACTCTCCGGCCAGCCAGGGGGTCTGGATGCCACCCATTTCCTTGTCCCACACGCGCCGGCCCGAACGCAGGTCGATCGCCGTCATCATGTCGCTATTGCCGATCGCATAGACCCGTCCGCGATCCACCACCGGCAGGCCGCGGATATCGGTGAGGGTGGCGACGGCGTCGGTGCGGCGCAAGGTGCTCAGACTTTCCGACCACAATTCGGTGCCGTTGTCCGCCTTCAGCGCGAACAGCTCGCCCGAGGAATAGGGCACCAGCACCACGTCGCCGTCCAGCGCCGGGCTGCTGCCGCCCATCAGGCTGGCCTGTTCGCCCAGGCCCGAATGGGTCCAAAGCTGTTTGCCGGTGGCGGCGGCCAGGGCCACCGTCTGGTTTTCGACGGTGATCGCGAAGACGCGCCCGGCCCGCGCCGAGGGAGCGCCGCGCAAAGGCGCCGCCACGTCGCGCCGCCACAACTCCTTGCCGGTGGCGGGTTCGAGCGCCACCACCTGGGCGAAGCCGGTGGTCGCGAACAGCCGCCCCTCGTCCAGGGCGAGCCCGCCGCCCATCCCCGAGTCGTTGTCGGGCGTCAGATCGATTTGCCACAATTGGCGGCCCGTCGGGGCGTCGAAGGCCGTGACGTTCGCCTCGGAATCGATGGTGAAGACCCGTCCATCGGCCTCGACCGGCTGGGCGAGCAAGCGGCGGCGATCGGCCATGCCGGTCCCGGCGTCGCTCTCCCACACCCGCCTTGGAAGATCGGACACCGCCAGATGGTGCATGGCGTGGCTGGCATTGCCTCCCGCCTGCGGCCAGTCCTTGTTGGCGTGGGGCGGCGGCAGCACGATCGGCTTGCCGGCCGCCGCGGCGTCGGGTTCGACAATCCGCTCATGCGCCAGCACCGAGACGCGTCGGCCCGGAAGCGGCGGATCTTCCGCCTCGCCCAGCCAAGTGTCGCACGCGGCGAGTCCCGCCACCAGGGCGAGGGGCGCCAGCAGATCGATCAGGCGTTTCACGAGTGGCGGCTCCTAGCCTTTGGTTCCGTCGGCGGCGCCCAGCGCGGCCAGCATTTCGTTGGCGCGCTGCCGCATGCCCGGTGGCGCCGTGCCGTCGTCGGCGAGACGTTTGTAGATTTGGCGCACCAGGACGATATCGCCACGCCGCTGGGCGAGCAGGGCCGAGATTTCGAGGGCCGAGTGCCGCCACGGGCTGTTGGCCACCAAAGGCTCGATCCGCCGTTCGAGCTGCGCCGGGTCGGCGCCGTCGAGGGTCAGATAGGCGACATGGATCAGCGCCAGATCGCGATAGATGCGATCGACCCCCTGATCGGCCGCGATGCCTTCATAGACCGCCGCGGCGCCGGCCGCATTGCCGGACTCGGCAAGCAGGCGCGCCTGGGTCAAGGCCGCCATCGCCTGATAGCCGGTGCGGCTTTCGCGCGCCAGGGTCGACAGCGACTGGGCGGCATCGACGGCTTTGCCGTCGCGCGCCAATTCCAGCGACTGGGCGAAGCGGCCCGCCTCCGCCTGACGCAGATTGGTTTGCCACGACTTCCAGCCCTGATGGCCGGCCACGCCGACGATCACCGCCAAGGCGGCGCCGACGAGCCAGCCGCCATGCCGCTTCCACAGCTGCGCGTACTGTTCGCGCTTGAGATCCTCGTCGACTTCCTGAATGAGAAGATCGGTCGATCGATCCTGGTCCCGATCGGTCACGGAAAGCTCCACATGTTCGATTGGACGCTAAAATAGTCGCTGTTCCCGCCCGAAGCAAATGGCGCTTTGGCCAGTATCATTCTTCGGCGCGCCATTTGATCGAACAGCCCATGCTGGGCACCTGGTCCTCGGGGCCCCGCCCGGTCTCGGCGATTTGGCGCATCGCCTCCGACAATTCGCGCCGCGCGTCGGGCGCGCCCGGCATGCGGCCCGAGGAATCGAGGCGACCGCGGTATCGCAGCCCAAGGTCCGCGTCGAAGCCGAAGAAATCCGGGGTGCAAACGGCGTCGTAGGCGCGCGCCACCTCCTGGGTCGGGTCGATCAGATAGGGAAAGCCGAAATGGTGCGTCGCGGCGAACGCCTTCATGTTCTCGAACGAGTCCTCCGGATAGGCCTCGACGTCGTTGGACATGATGGCGGCGACGCCGATCCCCAGTCCGCCCAAGTCGCGGGCGTCGCGCACGATACGATCGACCACCGCCTGAACATAGGGGCAGTGGTTGCAGATGAACATGATCAGCGTCCCCTTGGGGCCGCGGATGTCGGACAGGCTCCAGATCTTGCCGTCCACCCCTTCAAGCCTGAAATCGGGCGCCTTCCAGCCAAAATCGCAGATGGGTGTATGTACCGCCATGACCGGCCTCTCCGTGGTGTCCGAGAGGGATCATCGCGCGGCGGCGGTCGTCAGGCAAGGGCGCGCGCGGTGGAGCATTGACGACGAGAGCGCGCCGTGCCACCACTGAGGTCATGCGTCTCTGGTCGAAATGCGTGCTCGCCGGCTTGAGCCTCGGCCTGATCGGCTGCGGCGGAGAGCCCTCCATGCGCCTCGCCCCCACCGCCCAGCCGCTCCGCATACAAAGCGGGGCGCCTGGTCGCGCCGAAATGCTATGCCTGCGTGGCGCGGAGGGCGTGGCTTGCCACGGCGCGGCGGTTCAAACGCCGCCACGATGATGCTAAACTGGAGTCTCGTCACCTGGATGGGACGCGCCATGAACCGATTCGCCCTCGCCCTACTGGCGGGCCTCGCCTTTATTCCACCGGCCTTCGCCGCCGGAAGCGGCGGCCAACCGGCAGAAGGGAAGCAAGCCCCCAAGCCGCAGAAGCTGACCATGGAATTCGCTCCGATGGCCCTGCGGATCGTCGGCGCCGACAAATATCGCATGATCAAGATCACGCTGGACCTCACCGCCGCCGACCGCATGACCGACGCCTGTAGGCGGGTTCCCCATTTCGTCGATGCCGTCGTCACCCGCCTGATGGCCGAGCCGGCGGTTCTGGCCGGCGACGAGACGATCGACGTGGCGCCGCTCGAGCTGCGCCTGACCCGCATCGCCCATGAGGTGATCGGCGGTGACGCCATCAAGGGCGTCCGGGTCGGCGAATGGATCGGCAACGAGAAGCGCAACCGCGGCGGGGCCGCCTGCTCCTAAGGACATTCGGGCGGGTCGCCCCGCCCGAACACCCGGCGATCAGCGGGCGATGCGGGCCCGCGCGTTGACGCGGCCCCAGATCGCCGCGCCACCGCCGACGGCGGCCGCGATGGCGGTCGCCGCATCGACCAATTCGACCTGCTCGGCCTCGCCGATGCCGTATCCGAACGCCCCCGCCACGCCACCGGCCAAGGCGATCAGCCCGCCCCATACGGTGCGGGACTGGTACCAGGATTTGGGTTCCATGCTTTACCTCCTGTGGATGAATGGATCAAAGATCAGGGGCCCTGGCCGATCAGCTTGGCCAGGCTGGCTCCGGCGCCGCCCGCCGTCAGGGCCACGCCCACCAGGACGCCCATGCCCCGCTGCTTCAGGGCCTGAAGCCCTTCGACCACGTCGCCCTGCCGGGCCATGGCTTCCGCCAGTTGATGCTGGGCGGCCACCACTTCGGTCAGCTTCTGCTGGATGCTTTCCATGCGCTCGAAAAGTCGGCCGCGTTGGCGGCGGGACTCCTCCATTTCGGCCCTGAGCGCGCCGACGGTGGCCGAAAATTCGTCGAGGGTCATGTCATGAGGCCTTTTCTGGCAGCGTCGGCCGGGCTAGCCAACCATCGGGCGCCCGCGACGGAATTCGTTCCCCGGTCCCTTGAAATACGCAACCAGGGCACTAGGTTATAGAGCGGCACAAGTCCCCTTTTGTGCTGCATCTGGCCCCGCCTTCCCCCCTTGGGCGGGGCTGCCCACCTTTCCCCTGGGTGGGTCACATCGGGCTGCCGGGAACCCCCCTCCCGGCAGCCTTTTGTGCGTTCAGGGCCAGCCGGCGCCGATGTCGAACGAGCCGAGCGCCTCGGGGGCGGCCGCCACCAGCCCGGCCTCCATGTGGTCGGAGGCGGCACGGATCGCCTTGACCCGGCTCCACAGCAGATCGATCGCCGCCGACTCGGCCACCTCGTCGGGGGTCCATGCGCTCTCGCCCTTGCGGATCAGTTCGACGGCGCGGGCGGTGGCGTTGCGCTGCTTCCATTCCGGCGCGGTCGCCAGGATGCGGCGGGCCGCCTCGGCTTTGACCGCCGCGAGGAGAGCGGCGCGCAGGTCGGGATCGGCCGGCGCGAAGCGGGGCTCGGCGGGGCCGTTGGGCGTCAGTCTGAAGGGCATTTTGATCACCATTGCATCGAGAGCGCGTGGAGCCGCTGCTCCACGGAGGTCGTGCGCACGCGCCACCGCATGGACAGGCCGGATGGCTGCCCGGAGAGCGGAATGTCGACGGTCAACACGTCGATCCCGCCAATGGTCGCTTGTCTGACCGGCGCGCCGGCCGTCCAGGTGGCGCCATTGTCGCGGCTCGCCTCGACGATCAGGTCGATGCCCAGCGTCACGGCGCCGATCGGCTGGTGGCGCAGAACCAGCCGGGCCGCCTCCTCGATGGCGTCGGCGGCATACGCGGCCGACGTGGCGGTGAACGCGCCGCCGCCGGCCGTGATGGTCGCCTCGCAGATTTCCGCCTCGCGCAGGCCGATGCTGGCATAGCTGTCGACGCAATAGATGCGCCACCAGCGGGCGGAGATCGGGGTGAAGGTGTAATAGTGCATGACCGTGTCATTGGGGTTTTCCCCGCTGACCGCGGTCACCCAAGTGCCGTCGGCGCCATTCGTGCTGTTGACCGAATACTGCGCCGAAAAATTGCGCGTGTTGTAGGATGCGGAGCCCTGAAGTCCCACCCGCCCGATGGTCTTGGCCGTCCCGAGATCGACGGCGACCCAGTGATTGGTGCCGGTGCCGCCCCACTCCGAGTCGTGATCGTTGAATGCCGATTGTGCCGGCGCGCCGCCGATATCCGTGTAATAGGTCTTGCCGGCGCTCACATCGGCATAGCTGTACGTTCCGCCGGTGACGTATCCGCCGGTGACGACCATGCCCGACGAGGCGCCCGCGTCGAGCCCGGAGGCGTTGGTGAACTCGTCCACCATGCCATCGACCATGCCCTGCGCCGCCCATCCCTCCGCGACCAGTTGGCGCATGGCGATGATCGCCAGATTGGTTTCGATCGCGGCCGTGTCGGCCTCGATCGTCACCCGCAGCACCTCGTCGGCGCCGGGGTTCAAGACGTCGACCGTGGCGCCAATGAACGCGATCTTGGCCCCCAGCGGCCCCGCCGCGGCGTCCGCCGCCGAGACCCGCACGCCT
>JADFZP010000011.1 GCA_015232485.1 Alphaproteobacteria bacterium | reverse complement strand
GCCGATCCCGGCCTGGAACGGCCGTTTCAATGGCTACAGGTTCTGGGCGCGAGCGACGAGGCGATGCGGCTGCTGCGCTGGATCACCCGGACAGCGCCGCACCAGACCGACGCCTGGGGGTGGCTGGCCGTCCTCCTTCACGTTGGCGGCGACCCGGCCGCCGCCGCGCCCCTTTACGACGAGGCGCTTAAAGGGCGGTCCGACGACGTCGAGACCCTCTACAAGAAGGGCCGCGCCCTCGAGGACGGCGGCGCGGTGGGCGAGGCCGAGACGCTTTACCGCCATCTCGAAGCCAGGATGCCCAACGATCATCGCGTCCCCTTCCAGCTCGGGCTGGCGCTGCATGGCCAGGGCCGCCTGGCCGAGGCGGCGGCCGCCTACGACCGCGCGCTGTTCCTCGCTCCCGCCAAGGGCGACATCGCCGCCAATCTGGCGGCCTGCCAGTTGAACGACCCCGCCACCACCCTGGACGAGTTGTGCCGCTCGCGGCGCCGCTGGAACGCCCGCATCGAGCGCCCCGGCGGGCCGCGCCCGAGACCACCGCGGCGGGATGTGGCGGCGCCGCTGTCGATCGGCTTCGTCTCGGGTGATTTCCACACCCATCAGGTCGCCTTCCTGACCGTGAGGACCATCGAGGGGCTGCGCGCCGCCACGCCGGCCCGCATCGTCTGCTACGCCAACCAAACCGAGGCCGACGCCATGACCGCCCGCTTCCAGGCGGCGGCCCATCTGTGGCGGCCCATCCGCGGGCTCGACGATCAAAGCGTGGCCGATCTGATCCGCGGCGACGGCATCGACGTGCTGATCGACATGTCGGGACTGTTCGTGCGCAACCGCCTGCCGATGTTCGTGCGCCGGCCGGCCCCGCTGGCGGTCGGCTGGCCCTGTTTCACCGGCGCCACCGGCCTGGACGAGATGGACGCGCTGCTGGCCGACGCCGCCGAGATTCCCGACCGCGACGAGCCGCTTTACAGCGAACATGTCCTGAGAATGCCGGGATGCTGGATCACCTGGGACCCCTACGCCCACGCCCCGCCGCCGGCGCCGCCGCCCTCGGCGGCGGGCGGTCCGGTGACCTTCGGCAGCCTGAGCAATCCGCAGAAATTCAATTCCCGGCTGGCCGCCCTGTGGGCGCGCGTGCTCGACGCGGTGCCCGGTTCGCGACTGCTGCTGCGCTACGCCGGCCTCGAAACGCCGGTTCTCGCCGAGCGCATCCGAACATTGTTCAAGGTCAATGGCGTACCCGCCGATCGCTTGTTTCTGGAAGGCCATGCGCCCCGGCGCGAGTTTCTCGCCCGCTATGGCGCGGTCGATGTGGCGCTGGACCCCTGGCCCTATTCGGGCGGAGTGACGACGCTGGAGGCGTTGTGGATGGGCGTGCCGGTGGTCAGCCTACCCGGCCCCGCCTTTCCGGGCCGTCACTCGGCCAGCATCCTGGGCGCCTTGGGCCTGGGCGACTGGATCGCGCGTGACGAGGACGATTACGTGGCGATCGCCGCGCGCCTCGCCGCCGACCTGCCGGGCCGAACCGCGCTGAGACACGGCCTGCGCCAACGGATCGACGTTTCGCCGCTGTGCGATGGCGCCAGCCATGCGCGGCACATGTACGCCCTGCTGGCGCGCTGCTTCGATTCCGAAGGCCGCGTCCGCCTGCCCCCTCCTCCCGCTCCCGAGGCCGGCGATCTGTTCCGCCAGGCCTGGGCGTGCCACAACGACGGCCGCACCGCCGAGGCGTCCCGAAATTACCAGGCCGCCCTGGTGCTCGAGCCCCGGCTGGGTCACGCGCTCCAGAATCTCGGCGTGATCGCCTTTCGCGAGGACCGCCTCGCCGAAGCGAAGGCGCTGTTCACCCACACCACCGGACTGGTCCCCCGCGACGCCACCGCCCGCTTCAATCTGGGGATGGTGCTGGACCGGCTGGGCGAGACCAACGCTTGCCTCGCCTCGTTTCGCGCCGCGGTGATCCTCGATCCGGGTCATTGGGGCGCCTTCGACCTGATGGGGCGCCTGTGGTGGGAGAAGAAGAGCCAGGCCGCGGCGGCGCTCGGCTGCTTCGCCGCCGCCGCCGTCCTGTCGCCCCGCGACGCCGGCAGCCGGGCCAACAAGGCGGCCATGCTGCGCTCGATCGACCGCCCCGCCGAGGCGATCCGCGAGGCGAAAGCGGCGGTGGCGCTGACGCCGGGCCTCGCCGCCGCCCTATCCATTCTCGGCAACGCCAACACGATGGCCGGGCGGGTGCGCGAATCGCTGCCCTTCTACCGAATGGCCGCCCACGCCGAGCCGGCCGGCGCGCCGCTCGCCCACTGGAACGAATCCCTGTCGCGGCTGATGCTGGGCGGCTTTCGCGAGGGTTGGGAACTGTACGAATACCGCTGGAAGGCGCCCGGCTTTCCGTCGCCGCGCCGCGACTTCACCCAGCCCCCCTGGGACGGCTCGCCCCTGGACGGGCGCACGGTGCTGGTTCACTGGGAACAGGGCTTCGGCGACACCCTGCAATTCGTCCGCTATCTGCCGATGGTCGGCGCGCGTGGCGTTCGAATGCCAAAGCGCCCTGCTGCGTCTGTTCCAGGGCCTGGATGGCGTCGACGTGCTGACCGAGGCCGGCCAAACCCTGCCGCCCTTCGATGTCTACGCGCCACTGCTGTCGCTGCCCCGGCTGTTCGACACCACGCTGGACGACATTCCCGACCGATGCCCTTATCTGGCGGCGGATCCCGCGCTGGTCGCCGCGTGGCGCGCCCGTCTCGACGCCGACGATCCGCGCCCCCGAATCGCCCTGACCTGGAAGGGAGCCGCCACCCACGGCAACGACCGCAACAGGTCGCTGCGGCTGGACTGGCTGGCGCCGCTGCTGCGGCGGACCGACATCCGTTTCTTCAGCCTTCAGAAAGACGGCGCCGACGAGGCGCGGGCGGCCGGGCTGGACCATCTGGGCGACGAGGTGCGCGACTTCGCCGACAGCGCCGCGGTGATGACGCTGATGGATCTGGTGATCACCGCCGACACCGCGCCCGCCCATCTGGCCGGCGCCCTGGGCCGGCCGGTCTGGGTTTTCGTGCCCTATTTCGCCGACTGGCGCTGGATGCGCGACCGCGAGGACTCGCCTTGGTATCCCACCATGCGCCTGTTCCGCCAGCCGGGGCCGGGCGCGTGGGGAACCGTGATCGAGAGAATGGCGGCCGAGTTGGCGGGGCCGCTGGGCACATCGGTTCTGATCGGCGGAAGTTGAAGTTGGAAGCCTCGGAGGCCCTCGCCCGCGCGCTCAGCGTCCGAACAGGCGGGAATCCCACCAGATCGGTTCCGGCAGGCCGTGCGCGATGCCGACGGCGTCGGGATGGTCGGGGTTGATCAGAATGTTGCGATCCAGGCGGGCGACCACGCTGGGCACGATCAGGATCGCGGTGCGCCGTTCGGTCACCCAGCGTGCGCCGTGGTCTTTGGACACCCCGCCGTCGGCCGCGTGCCAGCCGGGCAGAGTGTGTTCGGTCACCATCTCGTAGGCGACCCCGTTCGGAATGGTGATGGTGACGAAATGCTGGTTGGGCGGCAGCACGCCGCCGGCATGGACCAACTTCTCCAGCAAGGCGGTCGAATAATGCTCGCTGGCATAGATCATCGGTGTCGACGACGTGTTCCAGCGGCCGGGAAACAGTCGGGATCCGGCCGGGTCGTACAGCGGATGAAGCCCGTCGGGGTCTCCGATACGGTAGCAGGTCAGGACGCGGTCGAGTCTCACACCGCGCCGCCGTACTGAATCCGGCCGAGCAGTTCGATCACCAGATCGCTCCCCGCCGCGGTGGCGGCCGCCACATCAAGTGGCGAACGGTGGTCGAGCAGCATGTGCGGCTGCGTCAGAAAACGCCGGGCCGTATCGGGGTCGCGATACACCGCGAGAGCCTGGTCCCAGACCTTGGCCAACCGGGCGACCAGCTCGCTTTCGGACGGGCTGAGCCGCCGCGTCTTGCGGCGCCGGGTGAGCGTCGCCTTGGGGATCAGGCGCTGACGGAACGCCAGATCGCCGGGAGCGACGGTGTGCGTCACCCGGTCGAACGCCGAAATCGGCAGACCGTGTTCGATCCGAGTGACCAGACCCATCGGCGTGATCGTCTCGGTGATGCCCAGAACCTCGGCCAAGCCGGACATGGTGGCACCTTTCGCGAAAGCCTCATCTGATCCCGATATTAAGCGCGCGTGATGACCAGCGCAAGGGCGCGGGCGATTATCGACGGCGCCCTACCCCCTCGGCCTCTGGACGTCAATTGCCCCCTCGGCCGCCCGGACGGACCCAGATGGCGCCGAAGGTGACGACGCTCGGACCCCGAATTCCGGATCGCTGTCGATGTTCTCGAAAGGACGGCGGAAACTTCGCACGGGTGGGAGGTCGGGCGGCCGGGGCGCCTCGATCAGGCCGAGGATGGTCCGGTCGGTCAGCGCGCGGGCGACCAGTTGCCGCAGCATCACGCCGCGATCGAACGTCGCGGCGTCGAGCGGCCGCCGTCCGGTGAACATCTCGGCCTGGACGTCCAGCCCGTTGCCCGGACGCCGCCGATAGAGCACGGTCTGGCGCATCTTGCGGATACCGTAGAACAGGCAGCCTAGGAAGTCGGAATAGGCGGCGTCCTCGCCGCCGCCATTGCGATACGCCTGGGCCTCGGGAAAGCCGCCGACGAAGTGGTGGCAGACGGCCCGGACGCACAGATTGCTGGGGGCGGTGTTCTGATTGCTGATGCGGTGGACGAGGGTGACCTGATCGTCGATGCCTTCGAAATGGATTCCGGTGCGCACGAAGGCCGCCTGGGGCCGCGCCTCCAGCGCCCGCCAGCCCAAATGGATGTGTTCGGGCAAGAACACGTCGTCGGCGTCGAGAAACCACAGATAGGGGCCGCGCGCCAGCCGGGCCGCCCTGTTGCGCGCCGTCGACTGGCCGGCGTTGCGCGCCGATCGGGCCACCACGAGATCCGACCACTCCCGGCGTTCCGCCCAGGCGGCGACCACGTCGCCCGTGCCGTCGGTCGAGGCGTCGTCACCCACGGCGATCAGGAAGCGGGCCCGCGCATCGCCGCTCGCTTGACGGAAGAACGCGACGGCGGCCTCGACGCTGTCCAGGGCCTCCTCGATATGGGTGGCGGCCTGGAAGGCCGGAATGACGATCGTGCCGACCGGCTCGGGCGGCGGAGTCTGGCTCCGGAACAGCGCCACCACCTCGGACAGCGCGGGCATCGCCGAGACGCCGCCCGGATAAGCCGCGGCCAGTTCCTCGGCCTCGGCCAGACGATCGCGGACCAGCAGCACGTTCAAGAGACGGCTTGCCGCCGGCACGTGGTCCGGAACCCCGGCCCTCACCTGTCGCAGGATGTGCTCGGCCGCGTCGAGATCGAAGGCCTGGGCGCGCTGGAAGGCCATGTGCAGCGCCTCGTCGACCGTGACTTGCATGGCATTGCCCTTCCCCGACCACGCGACAGGTTAGACTTGGACCGCCCGCTTGGCCTCGACGATCATCTTCTCGATGGTTTCCTCCAGCACGTCGACCGACCGCTCGACCGAGAATTCGAGCGCGCGATCGCGACCGGCCTGTTGCAGCCGCCGCCACAGGCCGCGGTCCTCGTGCAGGGTCAGCAGCTTGGCGGCCAGTCCTTCGAAGTCCTGCGGCTCGAACAGCAGGCCGTCGATTCCGTCGCGGACGATCTCGCGGCCGCCGCCGGTCGCCGTGGTGACGCAGGCCAGCCCCGCCGCCATCGCCTCGACCTGCACGATGCCGAACGCCTCGAGCACGATGCTGGGGAAGATCAGCACATTGTGCGAGTTCATCAGCCGCGCCAAACCGGCGCGGTCCTGGAACCCGACGAACGTCACCTTGTGCGCCATGCCGACCTGCTGACAGGCGTGCGTCAGGCGATCGACGAAGGCCTGGTCGGTGGTGTCGCCGGCCATGGTGCATTGGAAGTCGATGCCCTGCGAATGCAGTTTCGCCATCGCCTGGATCACCGTCTGCGGCCCCTTGTAGGGCAGCGTCAGCCCGGCGAAGACGACGCGCAGCCGATCGGTTTCCGGCAGGAACAAGCGGTAGAAGTACTGGGTGCGCGCCCCGGGATACAGAACCACCGCCCGCTCGACGGCGTAGCCGGCGGCCGCCATCTGGTCGGCGACCCAGCGGCTGGCCGGAGCGGGGACGTATAGCGGATGGCGCGGCTCCAACTCGGTCGGATAGCTGGGCTTCTGGCTGCCCAGCGAGTGGATCACGGGAATGCCGGCGTTGCACAAGGGAAGCAGGTAATCGATCCCGAGATAATCGACATTGCCGACCACCACGACATCGGGACGGAACGACCCGGCGGTGTCCAGAATGGTCCGGGTGTTGTGCCCGACCATGTCGCGCGCCGTGTCCATGTCGACCGACATGTCGGTCTTGCCGTCCTTCCACGAGCCGTACAGCCGCAGGCTGCGCGACACGATGGATTCGAGATGGTCCTCGCCGGGCGCGTGCGACTTGCGCAGATAGTCGGCCGAACCGGTCAGCACGCGGACCTCGTGTCCCCGCCGGACCAGCGAGCCGGTGAACTCCCACAGCTTGCGTCCGTAGCCGCCCATCTCCTCGGGCGGGAACAGATTGGTGACCACCAGGACGCGGCGGGGCGCGACGCGTGGAGCGCGGCGTTCGGGCGCCACCGCCGCCAGATAGGGCGAGCCCGGTTGGACCTGCTTGGAAAGATCGCCCAAGATCCGCTCGTCCTCGTCGGGCAGGGGCTCGAGCAGCCGGCGCGCCTCGGTGAAGAGCAGGAAGGCGCCCGGCGGATCGCTGGCCAGCCGCAGGCGGGCCAGGCGCAGCAGGGACTCGCGCGAACCGCGATCGAGGCGGATCGCCCGCGCCAGGAACTGCTCGACATGGAGCGCCGATCCCAGCGACTGGGCGAGGTCGGCGCCCTCGACGCAGGCGGCGAGGGTGGCGGCCTGGGCCACCTGGGCGTCGAGCAGCCCGAACGCCTGCTCGGGTCGGCCGAGTTCGCGCAGGCGGGCGATGGTGGCCAGGGGATCGCGGCGGACGAAGATGGTGGCCCGCTGATCGGCGACCGCGAAGCCCCACCGGGCCAGCGCCGCCGAGACGCCCAGAACGGCGTTGTGGGACAGGCTCAGCCGACCGGCTTCGACAATGACGTGGCAGCCCTGGAAGAGGGTCAGCAATTCGTCGATGCGCGCCGTGTCGGGCGTAAGGACCAGAACATGCTCGATGGCGGCGGCGGCGGGATCGGTTTCCAGGCTGCGGGGACGCTCGCCGACGAACCGCCCGAGGGCGGCCCAGTCGTGAAGCGTGGCCCTGGGCAGATCGCCGGCATCGCGCGCCGTTGGAGAAAACGAGGACGGCGCGAACAGGCGGATCTGGGCCGCCGACTTGTGAATCGCCTGGATCCGCTCGTAGGTGGCGACGCGCGTCTCCAACTCGACCTTCGAGGGGGCGACGACCACCCGGCAACGCGTCTCGTCGTCCAGCGAGAACAAGGGGTCCTCGCGGCCGTCGAACAGCAGCTCGAAGAACCGCCGCCGCTGCGCGTCGGGATGGAACGAGGCCTCCAGCCTGACCCGGCCGGCGCGGCGCATGGCGTCGGCCTCGGCCGGATGGGCCAGATGGTGGCGAGCCTTCTCGACCAGTTCGTCGAGCGTGCTCCAGCCATCGTAGTGGCGGCCTTCCTCGAGCAGGCGGTCGAGCCCGGCCGGCTTCGACAGCCGGTCGGTGAGCAGGAAGCCGCCCGCGCTCAACACCTCGAAGACGCGCAGATTGAGATCGCCGTTCAGACTGCAATTGAACGACACGCGGGCCCGCGCATAGGTGTCGGCCGCCTCGTCCTGGGTCATCCGGGCGACCGTCAGCGGCAGGCCGGCCTTCTGCAAATGGGCGATGACGTGCTGGCGCCACGGATGGAAGCCGCCGGTCTGGCCGATGAACACCATGTCCCGGTCGGGCGCCGCCGAAGGCTCGCGCCAGTTCGGCCGCCAAGTCAGGTGGGGCAGCCAATGCACCCGCGGGAATCCCGCCGCGAAGAAGTAATGCAGATGCTGGCGGTTGCAGTCGGTGATGATGCGGTCGAAGCGCTCGTCGACGGCGTAGTCGAGAAGGCGCCGGATCGGCTCGTCGAGATGGTGCGTGTCGCCCAGCACCAGCACCTTGGGGCAGGACAGCGCCGACAGGTTCTGGGGGATGTTGCCCAGCGTGGCGTCGATCTTGACCACCACCAGATCGGGATGCTGCGCGCGCGGCAGCCGGGCCAGGATGCCGCGGATGTCGTGGCGGCCGGGCGGCGAGCGCAGGGTGCGAACGCCGCGCGCGTCTTGGCTGTCCTCGCAATGGGGACTGACGAAGACCTCGTCGGGCGAGAACATCACATCGCGGTAATGGCCGCGATGCCCGAGATAGAAAGCCAGAACCCTCGGCTCGCCCACGCCCAACCCCCGTCCTCGTTCAATGCCCGCCGATCGGCGGCGACGGCGGGAGCGACGCTTTCAGTAGCATATCCCTTTCCGCCGACCAACTGCCATCGGACCCGCCGGCTTATCGACCGTCCGGCACCAGATGAATCATCTCGACGAACGCCGCCTCGATCTTGCGCGCCAGAAACGCGGGGTCGCCGAGGGGTGAGGCGCGCATGCGCCCGCGCAAGCTTCGGCGCAGCGCGCCAAGCCGCGCCCGGTCTGCGGCCAGCGTGGCGGCGCGGCGGACGTAATCGTCGGGATCGCGAGCGACCAGCCCATGCAGGCCAAGTTGGCCGCACAGGCTGGCCCCGACCCGGCCGGCATGGCTGACGCCGAGCAGCGTGATCACCGGAACCCCCATCCAGAACGCCTCGCAGGTGGTGGTGGTGCCGTTGTAGGGGAACGGGTCGAGGCCGATGTCGATCATGTCGTAAGCGCGCATATGCATCGACTGCTCGCCGATATAGGCGGTCAGCACCAGACGGTCGCGCTCGACGCCGTGGGCGGCGAAGCTTTTGGCGAAATGGTCGAGCACCCCTTCGTCGGCCATCGGGCGCGACTTGACGACCAGACGCGAACCGGGCACCGCCCGCAGAACGCGCGACCACAAGGCGATCACCGGCGCGTTGATCTTGGCCAGACTGTTGAACGAGCCGAAGGTGACGAAGCCGTTGGCCTCGCAAGGCGGCGGCGCCGGCTCGTCGAGTTCGGTGGGCGCGCGGTAGCAATGGAACCCGCCGGGCAGCCTGACCAGGGTTTCGCCACTCCAGCCATCGGCCTGGGGCGCGGGGTCGGTGATCGCGTCGGTCAGGCGGAAATCCATCGCCTTCATGCCGGTGGTGTTGGGATAGCCCAGCCAACTCACCTGGATGGGGGCGGGCCTACGGGCGAACACCAGCAGCCGGTTGTCCGCCGTGTGCCCGCCCAGATCGACCAGGATGTCGATGCCGTCCTGGCGGATGCGCTCGGCGACCTCGCCGTCGCTGAGACCGAGGATTCGGCGCCAATGTTCGGCCTTGCCCTGAAGCCGCTCGCTGACCACGTCTTGCTGCTTGGCGTCGGAATAGCAGAACACCTCGAAACGCCGCCGGTCGTGCGCTTCGAGCAGCGGCTCGAAGAAATAGCTGACCGAGTGCCACCAGAAATCGGCCGACACATAGCCGACGCGCAAACGCCGCTCGCCGTCCCAGTCGACCGGCCGGCGCTCGGGGGTCAGCGGGTCGGCATGCCGAACCGCCCATCGGCGATGCGCCTCGGCCACGCTCGGCGGATCGCTGGTCTGGTCGTAGTTGAGATTCATCGCCAGCGCGGCGAGAGCCGTCGAACTGCGCGGATCGAGCCGTGTGCACAGCCGGCTCATGGCCAGCGCCTGCTCGACGTCGCCGATTTCCAGCGCCGCCCGCGCCAGATTCAGGAAGGCCTCGAAGAAGTCCGGCCGAAACGCGCAGGCTCGGCGGAAGGCGGTCGCGGCCTGCGCATAGCGTCCCCGCCGCCCCAGCAACAGGGCGAGATTGTTGAGGACCATCGGATTGTCGGGCCGGGCGACCACCGCCAAACGGAAGATCCGCTCGGCGGCATCGAGCCGGTTCTGCTGGAAGAAATCGGCCGCCAGATTGCCCATGGCGTCGTGATCGCCGGGGGACAGCATCAGCGCCCGCATATAGGCGGTGGCCGCCTCGTCGAAACGGCCGGCCCGTTGCAGGCTGATCCCCAGCATGTTCCAGGTGGCGCCATCCTGCCAGCCATCGGCCAGGGCCTGGCCGAACACCTCGGCGCTCTCGACCATGCGATCGGCGTTCTGCAAGACGGCGCCGAGCGCGGTCAGGGCCTCCTTGTCGCGCGGCGCCAGGCGCACCGCCCGGCGGCAGGCCTCGACCGCCTCGTCGTGGCGGCGGGCCGCCGACAGCAGCCGTCCCGAAGCGACGTGCGGCAGGGAATCGAGGGGATCGATCAGGCTCGCCAGACGAAACAGCCGCAACGCCCCGGCCGGGTTGCGCGCCTGCTCGGCTTGTCCGGCCCGGGTCATGACCTGCGCATTGGCCGGCTCGGCGATCAGCACGCGCCCGAACTGGATGGCGGCCTCGGCGAAACGCCCCTGGTTGAGGTGAATCAGGCCGAACAGATTGTGCGCCATCATGTTGGTGGGCATCGCCCGAAGGGCCGCGACGCAGGCCTCGCGCGCCGTGTCCATATCGCCCGCGCGCGCCGCGCTCAGCGCGACGGCGAATGGATCGGGCGGAGCGCTCACCTTCGCTCCTTCTGGGACAGGCACCAGATGTGCCACAGATCACGGAGCGCGTCGCCGAACGCCCGTCCGAAACCCGCCTCGTCCCGCAACGGCGAGCGCTCCACCCGACGCCGCATGCCCGCGCGCAGATCGGCAAGGCGCCCCGGATCGCCGGCCAGCCGGACCGCGATGCCGACATAGTCGTCCAGCGTGGTGGCGACCGTGTCGCCCAGCCCGCATCCGGCCAGCAGCGAGGCTCCCACCCGGCCGGCATGCTGCTCGCCCTGCAAGGTGACCACCGGAACGCCCATCCACAGGGCCTCGCAGGTGGTGGTGGTGCCGTTGTAGGGAAACGGATCAAGTGCGATGTCGACCGCGTCATAGACCCGGAAATGGCCGCCGACCTCGTGGACGTAGGGCTTCAAGACGACCTGGTCCGGGTGGGCGCCCCCGCTGGTGATGAGTTTGCGGAAGCGTTCGCCGCTTTCCTGATCGACGAAGGCGCGCCCCTTGAGAACCAAGCGCGAGCCGGGCACCGCGGCCAATATGCGGCCCCACACCTCGAGCACCTGGGCGCTCATCTTCGAGGTGTTGTTGAACGACCCGAAGGTGATGTGGCCGTTGGCGAGCGCCGGAAGCGGCGCCACCGGAAGGTCGGCCTCGGGCGGGGGACGGTAGCACAGGAAGGGGCGGCTCAGCCGCACCAGCTTTTCGGTGTAATAGGGGTCCGACGAGCCGATCGGATCGGCGACGGCGTCGGTCAGCCGGTAATCGATCGCCTTCATTCCGGTGGTGTTCGGATAGCCGAGCCAAGTCACCTGCACCGGCGCCGGCTTCAGGGCCAGCGTGGTCAGCCGGTTGCCGCCGGTGTGGCCGGACACGTCGAGCAGCATGTCGATGCCGTCGTCGCGCACCAGCCGCGCCAAGTCTTCCTTGCCCATTCCGACGACGTCGCGCCAGCGGGTCGCCCCATCGCGGAAACGCTGCGTGTATTCGTCCGTGATGTTCGAGTTGGTGTAGCAGTGCAGCTCGAATTCCCCCCTGTCCAGGTGGGCGAACAGGGGTTCGAGGAAATAGGCCACCGAATGGCGGCGCAGATCGCCCGAAATCAGGCCCAGCCGCAAGACGCGATCCGGGTCCGGCGCGTTGTCGTGGGCCGGATCGGCCGGCGTCAGCTTGTCGGCGTGCTGTTGCGCCCAGAAATGGTGGGCCCTCAGGCTTTCGAAGCCGCCCCGCCCGGTCTGGTAATTGAGGGCCAGCAGCAGATTGCTGTGCGCCTCGGCATGCTCGGGACCGATGGCGAAGGCCCGGGCGTAGTGCGGCACCGATTCCTGGATCAGGCCGTGATCCTTGTAGGTGTCGGCCACGTTGACGTGAAGCTCGAGCATGTCGGGCTTCACCTTGGCCGCCCGTTCGAGCAGATCGATGGTCCGGCGGAAATGACCGATCAGCCGCAACAGATTGCCCAGATTGGTCAGGGCCGGGGCGTGATTCGGGTCGACCACCAGAACATATTCCAGCAACCTGCGGCACAGGTCGCTGTTGTTCAGTTCGCGAACCGCCGAGGCGAGGTGGAACAGCACCTCGGTGGATGCCGGACTGCGCACCAGGGCGCGGACGCAAATGTCGGCCGCCTCCTGATAGCGGCGCCGCATCAACAGGGCGATCGCCATGTTGCTGGACACTTGGGCCACGTCTTCGAAGACGTCGATCGCCGTCCTGTAGACCTCGATCGCTTCCTCGACTCGATTGGTGGTCTTCAGAATGACCGCCAAGTTGTTGAGGCTGTTGGCGTGGCGCGGATTCTCGCCAAGGATGGCGCGGTACATCGCCTCGGCGCTGGTCGTATCGCCCTTGGTGTGGGCGGCCAGCGCCTCCTGGAAACGAAGCTCGATGGGGGCCTCCGGCGCCGGAACGGCCGGGGTCGGGCCAACGACCCGCGCCGCGGCGACGGGACTGGCGACCCGCGGCCCGTGTCCGGCCGGATTTCGTTTGCCCTTGTTCTTCTTGCCCATGCCGATCGCTTCCCCGAAGCCCGGGCATTGATACACCCGGCGACCACAAAAAAAAAGAAGGGCGACCTTTCGGTCGCCCTTCCCTGTTGGCTGATTGGCGCTCTTAGGCGAGCGTCAGATCGGCCGAGGTAAGCACGGAGCTGTTGACCACACCCAGCAGCCTGACCTCGGAAGCCGAGATCGTGCCGATGTCGGTGCTGTCGGTGACCACGTAGAGGGCCGTGCTGGTGCCGTTGTTGGCGACCACCAGGACATCCGCGTTGGTCGAGCTGTTGGTCACGGTGCCGAGGGCCGTGCGGAACGACGCGAAGTCGGCATCCGCCAGGGTCGTCACCGTGGTGCTCAGGAACACCACTTCGTCGGTGGTCATGTTGACCGCACCCGAAGCACGGGAAGCGACGGTCAAGGTACCGCTGACGTCGTCGTCGATATCCGACCGCAACGTGCTGGTCAGGGCGACATCGTCGGTCCCGGCCTGGAAGTTGCTGATCGAGTCGTACCCGGTGTTCGCACCGGGAGCCGTGCCCTCGTAAGCGGCGCCGTAGACCACCACGTCGGTGCCACCGCCGCTGGTCAGCGTGATGGTATCCGCACCCATACCACCGCGGACGGTGATCGAGCTGGTCGCCGTGATGATGTCGTTCGCCGAGCCGCCGGTCAGCGTCTCGACGTTGGACACCGAGATCGTGACACCGCGGTTGCCCAGGGTGATCACGTCGGTGCTCGAGCTGCCGGTCAGCGTCTCGATCGCCGCGATGATCATGGTGTTGCCCGAGCCGCCCAGGGTGATGACGTCGGAGCCGGTGTTGCCGATCAGCGTTTCCACACCGCTGATGGTCACCGAACCGCCGCGAGCACCCAGGTTGACCCAGTCGTTGCCCGTACCGCCGGCCACGGTCTCGACCGCCGCCAGGATCATGGTGATGCCCGAGTTGCCCAGCGTGACGCTGTCGCTACCCGAACCACCGATGACCGTCTCGACGCCGTCGGCCGTCGTCGTCTGGCCGCCGGCCGCGAGGCTCAGCCACTGGCCACCCGTGCCGCCGCTCACCGTCTCGACACCGCCGATGGTGATGGTGCCACTGATGGTCACCTTGTCGGAACCGCTGGAGCCGGTCACCGTCTCGATCAAGCTGCTGACCGAGATGGTGGTCGCCGAGGCCAGGGTGACCGCGTCGTCGGCCGCGCCGCCGTTCAGGGTCTCGATCGCCGACAGGGTGATCGTGTTGCCACGGGCGCCCAGGCTGACCACGTCGTTGGCCGTACCACCGGTCAACGTCTCGACGCCGGCCAGGATCATCGTGTTGCCCGAGTTGCCGAGCGTCACGCTGTCGTTGCCGGAGCCGCCGAGCAGGGTCTCGACACTGCTCGCCGTGATGGTCTGACCACCGGAGGCCAGGGTGACCCAATCGCCGCCCGTGCCGCCGCTGACCGTCTCGATGTCCTTCAGCGTGGTGGTGACACCAGCCGCCTGCAGGGTGATCAGGTCGGAACCGCTGGAACCCGTCACCGTGTCGAGGGCGCCGGCGATGGTCATCGTCGAGGCCGTCGTCAGAGTGAGCGAGTCGGCACCGGCACCGCCGGTAACCGTTTCGAGCAGACTGACCGACATGGTGGCGCCGCGAGCACCCAGGGTGATCACGTCGTTGCCCGTCGTGCCGCCGGTCAGCGTCTCGATGCCGGCCACGATCGCGGTGTTGCCGGTCCCGGCCAGGGTCACAACGTCGTTGCCGGAGCCGCCGAGGATCGTGTCGACCAGCGAGATCGTCATGGTGTTGCCGGTGTCACCCAGCGTCACCCACTCGGCGTTCGCCGTGGTGACCGAGCCGGTCAGAGGATCGACCGTGGAGGCCTGGCCAATCACCGTCTCGACACCCGTCACGTTGACGGTCGAACCGCCCGCCTTCAGGGTCACCGCGTCGTTGCCCGAGCCGCCGATCACGCTCTCGACCGCCGAAACGATCAGCGTGACGCCGCCGGTACCCAGGGTGACACGGTCGTTGGCCGCACCGCCCGTCAGGGTCTCGACAGCCCAGACGGTGACCGTGCTGCCACGGGCGCCCAGGGTGAGGATGTCGCCGCCCGCACCACCGGACAGCGTCTCGATGCCCGCGGCGATCACGGTGTTGCCGTTGCTGCCGAGGGTGATGACGTCGGTGCCGGTGCCGCCGATCAGGGTCTCGATCGAGGAGATCGCGATCGTCGTGCCCGCATCGCCGAGGTTGGTCCAGTCGTTGCCGGAACCGCCGGTGACGCTCTCGACCAGGGCCACGGTGACCGTCTGGCCAGCCGCCGCCAAGGTGATGCCGTCACTGCCGCTCGAACCGACCACGGTCTCGACGCTGCTCAGGATCAGGCCGGTGGTCGCGGCGCCCAGGTTGACGCGATCGTTGCCGCTGCCGCCCGTGACGGTATCGAGTTCGGTCACGGTGATCGTGACGCCGCCCGCCATCAGGGTGATCCTGCCGAGGCCGGTGGTGTGGCCCGTCAGGGTCTCGATGCCGCTCACCAGCATGGTGGCGCCATTCGAGCCGATCGCGATGACGTCGGTGCCGGTGCCGCCGGTCAGGCTTTCGATGCCGTCCACCGTCATGGTGGTGCCAGCATTGCCCAGCGTGATCACGTCGGTGCCGGTGCCGCCCGTCAGGGTGTCGATCGCCACCATGATGATGGTGGAGCCCGAGCCGCCGAGGGTGACGACGTCGGCGCCAGTGCCGCCGATCAGGGTTTCGATGGCGCTGGTGGCCATCGTGGTGCCCGCGGCGCCCAGCGTCACGCTATCGTTGCCGGAACCGCCGGTGACCGTCTCGAGAGCGGTCACGGTGATCGTCGTGCCGCCCGCCGCCAGCGTGATCCGCTCGGTGCCGGCCGTGCCGGTGAGCGTCTCGATGGCCGACACCGTCATGGTGGTGCCGGTGCTGAGGTTGATGGTCACGTTGTCGTTGCCGGTACCGCCGGTCAGCGTCTCGATGCCGCTCAGCGCCATCGTGTTGCCGACATTGCCCAGCGTGATCACATCGGTGCCGACCGACGAGCCGGTCAGCGTCTCGATGTTGTTCAGGATGATGGTGTTGCCGTTGCTGGCCAGCGTGACGACATCCGACCCGGTACCACCGAGCAGGGTGTCGATCAGCGAGACCAGGACGGTGTTGCCGGCGTTGCCCAGCGTCACGCTTTCGCGGTTGTTGGTACCCACGGCGCCGGTCAGCGCATCCACCGAGGTGGCCTGGCCGGTGATGGTTTCGACACCGCTGATCGAGATCGTCGCGCCGCCGGCGGCCAGAGTCACCGACTCGAGCCCGGTGCCGCCGATCAGCGATTCGACCGCCGACACGGTGAAGGTCAGGCCGTTGGTGCCCACGGTCACCTGATCGGAGCCCGACGAGCCGGTCACCGTGTCGATCCACTGCACGAGGATCGAGGTGGCGCCGCCCAGCGTGATCGATTCGGCGATCGTGGTGTGGCCGGTCAGGGTCTCGACGCCCAGAACGGTCGCGGTGTAGGTGGTCGTGGCGACCAGGGTCACCACGTCGGAACCGGTGCCGCCGCTCAGGGTTTCGATCAGGTGGTTGGTGACGGCGATGGTGGCGCCCGCGTCGCTGAAGTTGACGCGATCGTTGCCGCTGCCGCCGGCCACGCTGTCGACCAGGGTGACGGTGACGGTCTGGCCGCCCGAGGCCAGGGTGATCGAGTCGGTGGACGAGCTACCGACGATCGTCTCGATGCCGCTGACGACCATGTCGGCGCCACCGGTCAGCATGGTCACCACATCGGCGCCGCTGGAGCCGGTCAGGGTGTCGACGTCCTTGACCGTGATGGTGCGATTGCTGCTGCCCAGCGTGACCACCGTGGTCCCCGCCGTGCCGCCCGAAATCGTTTCGATGCCGCTCACCAGGGTGATGGTGGCGCCCGCCGTGTTCACCTGAACGACGTCGGTGCCGGTCCCGCCGGTCAGCGTATCGATGAACTTCAACGTGATGGTGCTGCCGGCATTGCCCAGCGTCACGATGTCGGTCTTCGACTCGGTGCCGTTCAGGCTCTCGACGCCGGTCAGCATCGAGATGGTGGCGCCGTTGGTGCTGATCGAAACGGTATCGCTGGCGCCGCTGCCGCCGGCCAGGGTCTCGACGGTGCCCTGGATGGTCAGAGCGGTGGTCGAGGTCGCCATGGTGACGTACTGGCTACCGGAACCGATATCCAGGGTGTCGTCGAAGCTGGCGACCGTGATGGTCTGATCGCCCGACAGGACGATGTACTGGGTGCCGACCGAGTTGCCCGTCAGGGTCTCGACCGCGCCCGCGACCGTCATGGTCCAGGAGCCGGTGCCAAGCTGGACGTAATCGGAGCCCGCGCCGCCGGTCACCGAGTCGACCCAGGTGACCACGGTCGTGTTGCCGCCGGAGCCCAGGGTGACCCGCTCGCTGGCCGTCGTGTCGCCGACCAGGCTTTCGATCGAGGTCACCATGCTGAGCGTGGTGCCGCTCGAGCCCAGGATCACGACATCGCTGGTCGAGGTGTGGCCGGTCAGGCTGGCGATGCCGCCATGGACGACGACGCTGCCGTTGGTCGCGCCGGTGCCGGCCAGCGTCACCGCCTGGTTGGAGCTCAGGCCGTAGAACGAGGTCGTGCTGCCGACGACCACCGCGCCGTCATAGGTGATGGCCGACTGGCTGCTGGACAGGTGGACGCTGACCACCTGGACGCTGGTCGCGCCGACGATGGTGTCGACGTTGCCGCCCAGGGTCACGACGCTGGTGTTGGCGCCGGTGCTGTAGGCCAAGCTGACGCGATCCGCGCCGGTGCCGCCGGTCACGGTCTCGATCCAGTTGATCGCGATCGTGTTGCCGCTGGCGCCCAGCGTCACGCTGTCCGAGGAGCCGGTGTAGCCGATCAGGCTTTCGATCGAGGTCACCATGCTGAGCGTGGCGCCGGCCGTGCCCAGGAAGACCTGCTCGCTGCTCGAGGTGTGGCCGGTCAGGCTGGCGATGCCGCCATGGACGAACAGGCCGCCGGTCGAGGCGCTGACGCTGGCCAGCGTCACCGCCTGGCCGGTGCCCGCGCCGTAGAACGCGGTCGTGCCGCCCGCGGCCGCCGAGGCGTCGTAGGCGATGGAGGTCTGGCTGCTGCCGAGGGTGACGTTGACCCACTGGGAATTCGTCGCGCCGACGATGGTGTCGATGTTGCCGCCCAGGGTGACCAGCGAGGCGTTGACGCCGACGCTGTAGGCCAAGCTGATGCGATCCGCGCCGGTGCCGCCGGTCAGGCTCTCAACCCAGTTGATGCCCATCGTGTTGCCGCTGGCGCCCAGCGTCACGACGTCGGTGGTGGCCGTGTTGCCGACCAGCAGTTCGATGCTGCTGAGGTTGCCGATCGTCACGCCACCGGTGGTGCCCATGAGGACGGTCTGGGTGGTCGACGTGTGGCCGGTCAGGGTCTCGAACGTGCCCGTCAGGTACAGCGCGCCCGAGGTGCCGGCGTACTGGCCGACCGTCACGGACTGGCTGGCGGTGCTGGTGATCAGGTCGATCGTGCCGCCCTGCATGCTGTCGATGGTGATCGACTGCGCGCCCGAGAGGGTGATCGCGTAGGTGCCGACACTGCTGCCGGCCAGCGTCTCGATGTCGCTGACGATCTGAATGGCGCCGCCGCCGGTGTACAGATCGATCACGTCGCTACCCGTGCCACCGGTCACCGTGTCGAGGAAGTCGACGACGATGGTGTTGCCGGTGCTGCCCAGGGTCACCACATCGGTCGTGCTGGTCGTGTGACCGAACAGCGACTCGATGGAGCTGACGTTTTGGATCGTCGAACCGCCCTGCGTGCCGAGCCAGACGACTTGGCTGCTGGCCGTGCTGCCGGTCAGGGTCTCGATGGTCCCACTGATCAGGGTCGTGCCGCTGGTGCTGTTCAGCGTGACCCGCTCGGTGAAGCCAGCCGAAATGCTGTCGACGCCGGCGGTGATGGTGATCGTGTTGCCGGTGCTACCAAGGACGACCAGCTCACCGGCAACGGTCGAGCCCGTCAGGGTGTCGATGCCGTGCAGCGTCAGGCCGCCCGTGACAGCGCCGAGACCCGCCGCGCCACCGAGAACGATGGTTTCGGTTGCGCCGGTGCCGCCGATGACCGTCGCGATCGAACCGCCGTCGGTGCTGTAGAGGGTGAACGTGCCACCCGTCGTCGCGATGAAGACAAAGTTCGTGCCTGTCCCGGCGTAGTAGGTGCCCGTACCCTCAGTGGCGGTGTACGGCGAGGTTCCCATGATTGGCATAAACGAATTCCCCTGCTCTAGAGCTGCAACTCAATCGGGAGCGGCGCGCGTCCGCGGTCGGAACGCACCTTCCCCCTATGGCCCATTCCTGCATACCCTAATTGCAGCCACTTGGCAACAGCACTAGTCGCCGGAAATGAGCTTGAACCCGCCGCGCGGGCCAGTCCAGGCGACTTGGGAACCCGTCACAGGCCGTCGAGAATGGAAAGCAGCCGCGCGGTCGAGTAACCCCAGGTGAAGCGCTCGATCAACCCGCGCTTGGCCGATTTCGGGGCCAGACGTCCGGCGATGGCGGCGCGCACCGCCTCGATGGCCGCCTCCTCGTCCGGATTCCACCATTCGAGGCCGTCGAATCCGATGGCCGGGCTGCCATCCATGTCGAGGGCGGGAACGCGGCGGACCGGAACCAAGGTGGCGTTTCCGTCATCGAGATAGTCCAGGTAGGCGCTGTGGGCCGGCGCCACGAGGTGCAGGCCCGCCGCGCCGGCCTGGGTCATCGGCAGATCCCAGCCCTCGCCGAAGGAAAGGCTGATGTAATGGGTCGCGGCGGCGAACAGTTGGGCGATGCCCTCTTCGCCGAACTTGCCGGTCAGCAGGAACACCGGCGCCGCGTCCACGGCGGCCTTGCCGCAGGTCCGCTCGACATGGCGCAGGACGGACACGAAGGCGTCGCGGTCGTTGTCGTGACCCTTGCCGATCTTGAGCACCAGGGCGGCGTCGTCTTCGGCCGAGGTCGCCCGCAGCCAGACGCGCAGCAGCCCGGCCAGATTCTTGCGCAACGTCAGGTCCGAGATGTTGAGGAATCGGGTCTTTTGGCCGGCCAGGGCGCGTCCCCGGTGGTCGACCAACGTCAGGGGCGTCGCCGCCGGTCTTAGATCGACGCCCAGTGGGCACAGGGCGACCCGGTCCTCGGGCATGCCCGCCGCCACCCAGGCGTCGCGCGACGAGCGGGTCGGCACCACCACCAGATCGTGGCGCAGGCTGTGCGCCAGCCAGTGCCTGGGTATCCGGGCCGCCTCGAACATGGTGAAATTCACGGTCCGCAGACCGGGCAGCCGCTCGACCATTGGCGGCAGCGCGATGGCCAGTTGAACGTGGGCGCGCAACGGCTGGTCCAGTCCGGGCGGCAGCAGGCCCGCCTCGTCGATCGCCGGGGCGGCGCCCTTGCGGTCGAGCGTCCACAGGCGGCGGCCGGCGAGGTGCATGGCGCCGATGAAGCGGCGCGCCGCGTGGGCGTAGCCGCTGGTGTCGCGAATCGCGCCGCTGACCACGAGGCCGTCGGCGAGGTCCGG
>JADFZP010000698.1 GCA_015232485.1 Alphaproteobacteria bacterium | reverse complement strand
ACGAAGAGAACCCCATCGGGCCGGGATGTCTCATAGACGGAGGCGCCGGCCTCGCCGTTGCTCGCCAGCGAGATTGCGATAGCGCACCCCACGGCACCGTCGATCCGCTCGCGCGCCTTGCCCTTGCTGAAGAGGCGGTTACCGGCCCGGTCGGTTTCGACCTGGATATTGTCGAAGCACCAGCGCAAGACCGGGTGCCCGCCGTGCTGGAACTGCCGGCCGATGATGGCGCGCTCAAGCTCCTTGATCGCGGGCGCCATCGTCACCCACCCTTGCCGCACCTCGATGGCGGGATAGCCTTCCTCCGTCAGGGTGTTCAGGGTGGACCGGGCAAGGTGCGGGTCAATGCCGATGCCGCGCACGTCGAAGCGGTCGGACAGGTCGCGGATGCAGTCTTCAACCGCCCGGAAATCCACCACGTTGCCAGGCGTCGGCTCGATATGGCCTTCACCGGCCCACCGGACATAGGGCACCGCGTCACGATCCTGCCGGCCCCGCAGGTTGTCGGCCGGGCAGAAGAAGTGCGGCAGCACCGCATAGCCGTCGCCCACACGCCAGCACGCCACCACCACCGTCAGGTCGGAATTGCTGGACAGGTCCACGCCAAGCCAACAGGGGGCGCCGGACAGGGCTTCGAGGTCCAGCGGTGCGGCGCCAGCGTCGTACACGTCCATCGGCACGAATGGGTCGGTGGAATGGTCCAACCACACGTTGAGGTGCAGTTGCCGAAACGCCTCACGATCCGCCGGCCGGTTCTCGGCCTCACGGGCAAGCTGGCGCAAGCCCTCGATGTCGGGGAAGCCTTGGGCAAGGCCGGGGTTCGCCCGCCGCCATACCGATTCGTCGCGCCAATCGGCATCGGCCGCCGTCTCGAACAGAATGGGCAGGGTGCCGGGGTCGTCGATCTCGCCACGGGCGACGCGACGGGCATAATCAACGATGTCGTGGGCGACGTTCTCTTGCCCCCTGCCGGCCGTGGTGATGACCACCGACAGGGAACCGGGCACCTTCACCAGCCCCGTGCGGATCACGTCCCACAGGTCGCGCTTGGGCCATGCGTGAAGCTCATCCACCAGGGCGAAGGTGGGGGTGGTGCCGTGGCTTCGGGCGGCATCGCAGGAAATGGCGCGAAGCTGGCAACCGGACTTGGGGTGTTCGATCCGGTGGCGGTAATCAACGAACCGAAGCACCTTCTCAATTCGCTGGTCTTCCCGGCAAATGCCGGCCGCTTCCTCGAAGCCGATGCGCGCCTGTTCACGATCCGACGCGGCGAACAGCGCCAGCCCACCGGGCACACGCTCGGGGCCGATGGAATGGAGCAAGCCCAGTCCGGCCCCCAGGCTGGTCTTGCGCCCGCCACGGGGCAGCAGCATGACGACGCTTCGGACGATCCGCCGGCCGTCGGGATGGCACGGGCCATAGATGCGCCGCACGATCCGCTCTTGCCAGTCGGTCAGGTCGAAAGCGCGCTTCGGCAGCCGGGATTTCGGGTGCTTCAGGCGACGCAGGAAGTTGACGGCCCGCTCGCCATAGCCCAGCGGGTCGGGGATGTCGGAGCCGTCAAAGGTCCAAGTCGGATAGGTCGTCATCATCGTTCCCCGTCGCGGCGGCCTTGTTGCGGCTGGCGGGCGTCAAGCCCAACTCGGCGGCGAGGCGGCGGCTTTCGGTGAGGGCCTGGAACATGGTCTGAAAGGCCGGGTGCCGCTTGGTGTCGCCCTTGTCGTTGGTGATGTGGTCGCCTTCGGCGGCAATGGTGGTCTGCATCCGGCGAACGGTGCCGCTGGCGAGGCAGTAGGCTTCGAGCATGGGGAGGTCTTCGCGGGTCAGGGTCTTGCGCTGGCGAAGGCCGGGCACCACGCGGCGCCATTCGTCCCTGGCCTCCTTGGGCAGCCATGACGGGGCCGGCGGCAGGCGCGACAGCCCGCCCTCGATGGCCTTCAATTCCGGTTTCCTGCCCCTCATGTCACCATCCCCATGCCTATTTGCTCAATTCGGGTCTCT
>JADFZP010000010.1:10453-20743 GCA_015232485.1 Alphaproteobacteria bacterium | reverse complement strand
ATCCACGCGTCACCGCCCATGCCATGCGGAGCCGCGTGATGGCCGGATCAAGTCCGGCCATGACGAGTGGAGAGGAGGCGAGCGCCAAGGAACTACGAGCCAAGGAGGGCGGGGCCGGCTTTTTCCGCAGCCTAATCCCGCTCGGGCGGAATCGAGTACGTCCCGGTGACATGCGCCACCAGATCCTCGGAGGCGTCGGTGCGCAGCAGCACCTCGGCCACCGCGAGGCGCTTGCCCAGCTTGAGGATGCGGGCCTCGGCGACCACGTCCTGGGGTGGAGGCTTGCGCAGGAAGTTGATGCTGAGATTGGTGGTGACCGCCAGCTCGACCGGCCCGATCAGCCCCAGCACCACGGCATACATCGCGACGTCGGCCAAAGCCATCAGCGCCGGGCCGGCCACCGTGCCGCCCGGCCTGAGCAGGCTGGGGTCGTAATGCATCCTGAGCGTCGCCCGCCCCTCGCCGATCGAGACGGTGCGGATGCCGAACAGCTCGACCAGCGGAAGCTGATCGCGGATCAGGGCCTCGAAGGCGTCGACGGAGATGCGTGTCATGCCCGATCATAGCCCCGCCATTCCGTTTACGTCAACGGAACCCCCTTGATCGACGGCGGAACCCAAGCGCAGAGTGAAGGCGCAACCGAGGGAATACGCCGATGACCGCAGAAGACCAACCGATCCTCCTCAGCGATATTCGCGACGGTGTCGCCACCCTGACGCTGAACCGGCCCAAGGCCCGCAACGCCCTGTCGATCGGGCTGATGACGGCGCTGGAGGAGGCGCTGGCCCGGCTGGCCGTCGACCAGACGGCGCGGGTGGTGGTGATCGCCGCCAATGGTCCCGCGTTCTGCGCCGGCCACGATCTGAAGGAGATGCGCGCCGATCCCCGCCGCGAGGCCTACGAGGCGCTGTTCACCCAATGCTCGCGGCTGATGACCGCCGTGGTCCGCCTGAACAAGCCGGTGATCGCCAAGGTCCACGCGATGGCCACGGCGGCGGGCTGCCAGTTGGTGGCGAGTTGCGATCTGGCGGTGGCCTCGACCGAGGCGCGCTTCGCCACGCCGGGGGTCAATATCGGGCTGTTCTGCTCGACTCCGATGGTCGCCTTGTCGCGCGCCGTGGGCCGCAAGGCGGCGATGGAGATGCTGCTGACCGGCCACCCGGTCGACGCCGTCGAAGCGGCCCGCCTGGGTCTCGTCAACCGCGCCGTGCCACCCGCCGAACTGGACGGCGCGGTCGACGCGCTGGCCCGCGAGATCGCCGGGAAGTCCAGCCTGACCCTGGCGATCGGCAAGGAGGCCTTTTACCGTCAGGCCGAGATGGGCCTGGACGACGCCTATGCCCATGCCAGCGCGGTGATGACGCGCAACATGATGGCCCAGGACGCCCGCGAGGGCATCGACGCCTTCATCGAAAAGCGTGAGCCACGCTGGACCGGGTGCTAGGGAGTGCGATAGTATTAGATCCTTTTCAACCGTCTGGACGGGTTGCCGCGCATTCCCATCCATGCGAGTGGTTATGATGAGAGCCGAAGGGGGGGCGTCATGGACCACAAGGATTGTTCGGGCACGGTGGTGCTCGTGATCGAAGACGACCCGATGCAGCTCACCGCCATGCGGATGCTGATGGAGGGGTGGGGCCTTTCGGTGGTGGCCGCGCTGGACGGCCGCCAAGCGGCGAGCCGGGTGGCGGAAGGCGCCCAGCCGGCGGTCATCGTGACGGATCTTCGCCTGAGCGGTGGCACCTCGGGCATCGACGCGGTCGAGGAATTGCGCGCCGCCTTGGGGCGCGACGTCCCGGCCATCCTGCAAACCGGCGACACCTCGGCCGAAAGCGCCACCGAAATCCGCGCCCGGGGACACGACCTGCTGGTCAAGCCCTATGATCCCCGACGCCTGCGGGCGCTGATCCTCGAGCGCGCGTCATAGGGGCTGGCGCAATTCCCCGTCCAGTTCGGCCAGCGAGCGCGTGACCAGATCGCCAAGGCCCTCGGCCAAGCTCTCGACCTCGTGACCACGCCCGGCCCGCGCGGATTGCTCGATGTCTTGAAGGCGTCCGCGCAGCACGGCCAGTCCCGCATGCCCCGCCGACGAGGTCATCCGATGGGCGGCTCGCCGCACCGTGTCGAGGTCGGCCTCGCCAAGGGCGGCGCGGATGCCGGCCAACCCCTCGGTCAGGACTTGGCGCGCCGTCTCGATCATCTCGGCGCCCGAGCGCGGGCCGAGCAGCTTGAACAGCTTGACCAGGGCATCGCGGTCGACCAATGGCGGCGCGGCGGGACCCTGCCGCGTCTGGCGCGCGATCGCCGCCATCAAGGACGGCATCTCGATCGGCTTGGTGACATGGTCGTCCATGCCCGCCTCGCGGCAGAGGACGGCGTCGCTTTCGCGGGTCGCCGCGGTCAGCGCGACCACCGGCACCCGGCCCGCCGCCCCCGGAAGCGCGCGTATGGCGCGGGTCGCCGCCAGACCGTCCATGACGGGCATCTCGACATCCATCAGCACGACGTCCCAGGGCCCGGCCGAGGCGACCTCGGCGAGGGCCGCGCCGCCATCGGCCACCGCCCGCACGCGATGTCCTTGACGTTCAAGCAGGCCGATCGCGACCTTGCGGCCGACCGGATCGTCATCGGCGACCAGGATCGACAGCGGCGACAGGGCGGCAAGCTCGGGCGCCAGCGGGATGGTGAACCAGAACAGACTGCCCAGCCCCGGCGCGCCGTCCTGGCCGATCTCTCCGCCTTGCAGGGCGACGGCGCGCCGGCAGGTGGCGAGCCCGCCATGGTCGAACAGCCGCGCCCGATCATCGGTCGCGACGCCGACCCCGGTGTCGATCACCTCGAACCGCAAGCCGCCATCGGCGGCCGGCTTGACGTTGACGCGCACGCCGCCCTTTTGGGTGAATCGGATCGCGTTGCCGATCAGCTTCAGCAGCACTTGGCGGATGCGGGCCGGATCGCCGCGCACCCGGCGCGGCAGGGCCGGATCGAGGGTGGCGTCGATCGAAAGACCGCCCGCCCTGGCGCGCGACGACATCAGGTCGACCACCCCGGCGATCAGGCGTTCCAACTCGAAGGAAACCGCTTCCGGGTCGCCACCGGCATCGAGAATGGCGTCGAGCAAGGCGAGCAGCGCCCCGCCGGAATGATGGATGGTCTCGACCTGGTCGCGCTGCCGCGTGTCGAGCGGCGTGGCGCGCAGCCGTTCCAGCAACTCCATCATGCCGTTCATCGGAGCGCGGATCTCGTGGCTCATGATGGCCAGCAAGTTCGACAGCCGCTGTGAGTCGTCCATCCATTCCCGCCCTGGAAAAAGGGCTCGGAGTTTCGCACGAAGGGCATCGCGCCGCATCCGCTTTTCGCGGCCATCGGGCACGCTTGATCGCCTTGGCGGCGCGCGGGTATGGTGGTGCCCCCTTCGCGGCAGACGGTGCGCCATGGACCCCATCCCCTATTCCGACGACTATCTGCGCGGCATCCTGGCGCGGGTCCGCACCATCGCGCTGGTTGGCGCCAGCGCCAATTGGAACCGGCCGTCCTATTTCGTGACGAAATACCTGAAGGAGAAGGGCTACCGGGTGATCCCGGTCAATCCCGGCCTGGCCGGCCAGGAATTGCTGGGCGAGACGGTCTATCCCGACCTGAAATCGATCCCCTTCCCGATCGACATGGTCGACGTGTTCCGCAACTCCCAGGCCGCCGGGCCGATCACCGACGAGGCGGTGGCGATCGGCGCCAAGGTGGTGTGGATGCAGCTTGGCGTGCGCAACGACGAGGCGGCGGCGCGCGCCGAGGCGGCCGGGCTGGACGTCGTGATGAACCGCTGCCCCAAGATCGAATTCGGCCGGCTGGGCGGCGAACTGGGCTGGAGCGGCGTCAATTCCGGCATCATTTCGAACAAGCCCCACCAGCCACCGGGCGCCGGCGGCCGGCCGGCCCTGGCCGCCGAGAAGATGGGCGCCACCGCTTACGGCTTCGAGACCCGCGCCGTGCATGCCGGCGCCGCCCCCGATCCCGCGACGGGCGCGCGCATCACGCCGATCTATCAGACGACCTCGTATGTGTTCGACGACGTCGACCACGCCGCCGCGCTGTTCGACCTGCACACCTTCGGGCATGTCTATACCCGGCTGGGCAATCCGACCGTCTCGGTGCTGGAGGAGCGCATCGCCAGCCTGGAGGGCGGGCGCGCCGCGCTGTGCGCCGCCTCGGGCCACGCCGCCCAGTTCCTGACCTTCTTCACCCTGCTCGAGCCGGGCGACGAGTTCGTCGCCTCGCGCAACCTGTATGGCGGCTCGCTGACCCAGTTCGGGCTGTCGTTCAAGCGGCTGGGCTGGACCTGCCACTTCGTCGATCCGCACGACCCCGAGAATTTCCGCAAGGCGCTGACGCCGCGCTGCAAGGGCATCTTCATCGAGGCGCTGGCCAATCCGGGCGGCATCGTGGTCGATGTCGAGGCGGTCGCCAAGATCGCCCACGAGGCGGGCATCCCGCTGATCGTCGACAACACCATGGCGACGCCCTATCTGCTGCGCCCGATCGAGTGGGGCGCCGACATCGTCGTCCACTCGACCACCAAATTCCTGGCCGGGCACGGCAACTCGTTGGGCGGCGCGATCGTCGAGTCGGGACGCTTCGACTGGGGCTCGGGCAAGTTCCCATCGCTCGGCCAGCCCGAGCCGGCCTATCACGGCCTGACCTTCTGGGAAACCTTCGGCGACTTCGCCTTCACCACCAAGGCGCGCGCCGTGGCGCTGCGCGACTTCGGCCCGTCGATGGCGCCGATGAACGCCTTCCTGACGCTGACCGGCATCGAGACCCTGCATCTTCGCATGGAGCGCCACTGCGCCAACGCCCTGAAGGTCGCCCAATTCCTGGCCGGCCATTCCAAGGTCGCCTGGGTCTCGTATGCCGGGCTGGAGGCCAGCCCCTATCGCGGCTTGGCGGCCAAATTCCTGCCGCGCGGCTGCGGCGCCGTGTTCACCTTCGGCGTCAAGGGTGGATTCGCGGCGGGCGTCAAGGTGGTCGAGAGCGTCGGGTTGTTCTCGCATCTCGCCAATATCGGCGACACCCGCAGCCTGATCATCCATCCGGCCTCGACCACCCATCGTCAATTGTCCGCCGAGCAGCAGATCGCGGCCGGGGCCGGGCCGGACGTGATAAGGCTGTCGGTCGGGCTGGAAACCGCCGAGGACCTGATCCGCGACCTGGATCAGGCGCTGGCGGCGGCGTAGTACAACAAGAAGATTGTTCAACATCCGCCGCGGAACTGGCAAGATGGTGCCTTCGCGAATGCGGCAGGAGTGACGGGGCGACGCATGGGAAGCATGGACGACAACAGGCGGCTGGGGAAGATCGCCAGCAACCTTGCGGAGGAGGATCGCCGCAAACAGCTCGGGACGCGCTCGGACGTGCGTCGCGACATTCAGGAGACCTTGGGCTCGGACGTCGCCAAGCACGAGGCTTTGGTGTCTCTGGCCGAAAAGATCTGGCTCGCGGTGCCGACCAGCCAAAAGGCGAAATTCACCGCCGAGGACTGGCGCAAGGCGATCAATGACCGCTGCCGCAAGGCGATCAGCGCCGCCGAGGTCGCCCTGCGCGAGAACGCCGCCGACGACATGATGTACCGCGCCAAGGTCAAGACCCTGCACGCCACCTTCGCGGCCCAGGTTCACCGGGCCATGCACGAGGTCTCGGAAAAGCTCAATCGCGGGCGCAAATAGGGGCCGCGAGGCTTGGCCCGGCTCATCGCCGGGCCATACCCCCTACTTCAACCAGACGATCGGCGTCAGGCCGTTGGCTTCGGCGGCCTTGACCAGACGGCCGTCCTTCTTGGCGCGGGCCACGAATTCGTCGACCGCCGCCACCCACGCGGCGTCGCCCGGCGCCATGGCGTAGGCGTAGAAGGTGGGGGCCAGCGGCTCGGGCGGGGTCAGCAGGACCGCCCAGTCGTGGCGGGCCAGCATCTTGCGGCTGTAGGGATAATCGGTCATGAACAGATCGGCGCGACCGCTCATCACCTCCTGCTCGCGGGCCTCGGGCGTGCCGACCACCAGCAACTCGGCCTTGGTCAGGGTGTTCTTCATCACGTCGACCATGTAGGTGCCGGCCTGCGCCGCCACCACCACGCCCGGTTGGTCGATGTCGGCCCAGGTCTTGACCGCCTTGCTCGATTTGGTGGCGATGGCGAACACGCCGCTGCGCAGATGCGGCTCGCTGAAGGCCAGCTTCTCCTTGCGGGCCGGGGTGACGCCGACGCCATGCATGCTGATGTCGCAGCGATCGCCGATCAGGTCGTCGATCAGCGTGCGGAAGGAACTGTCGACGAACCGCACGGCGACGCCCAGGTCTTTGCCCAGTTGCTTGGCCATATCGATATCGATGCCCGACAGGTCGCCGGTGCGGGTGTCGCGGTACGAGATCGAATAGTAGTCGGGCCAGATGCAGACCCGCACTTCCTTGGCGGCCTGGACACGGGCGAGCCGGCTATCGCCGGCCTGCGCCGCGCCGACGGTGACTAGGCCCAGAGCCAGCAGCGATAGAACGAATTTCATGACGGGGCTCCCGGTCGTGTGTGGTAGTAAATAATTATCACAAAATTTGAGGCGACCCCTCGTCATACCTGATGTCTGCCCCGTTCCCACTGATCGCCAAGCGCACGCCCGGCCGTCTGTATGGACGCAGGTTGGTGTTCGCCATCGTCGCCTCTGGCGTTGGTTCGGCGATGATGGTGGCCCTGACCCTGGCTCTGACCCTGAACGGCATGCACCGGCAGGCGATCGAGGGCGGGCGCGACACGACCGCCAATCTGGCCCGCTCGGTCGCCGACGCGGCGGACCGCAGCATGCAGGCGGTGGACGTCGCCTTGACCTCGGTGACCGATCTGCTGGCCGACGCGCAACCCGGCGATCCCGCCTTTTCGAACGGGCTGTACCAAAAGCTCAGCTACGCGCCGCATTTGCGGCAGATCGTGGTGGTCGACGGCCAGGGCGTGGTGCGCCACGACTCGGCGCGCCGCCATATCGGCCTGACGGTATCGTCGCATGCCGATTTGCGCGCCCGCACCGGGCGGCTGAAGGTCGGCGCGCTGGCGTCGGGCCGCTTCCTGGGCGGCGACTCGGACGCCGGCCAGACCTACACCTACATTCCGGTGGCGCGCCTGCTCGAAGACGGCACGATGGTGATCGCCGCCGTCAATCCACAGCATTTCGAAGGCATCTTCGATGCGCTGGACCTGGGCCGTCGCAGCCGGGTGGCGATGTTCCGCCACGACGGCGCGCCGCTGGTCTGGACCCAGGGCGAGGCGCCGCTCAGGCCGGCGGACGAGCCTCTGTTCACCACCCACCTGAAGGCCTCGGAATTCGGCACCTTCGAGGGCGTCGATTCCGACGGCGTCGAGCGCATCACCAGCTATCGCATGACCATGGCCTGGCCGCTGGTCGTCTCGGTGGGACTGGACTGCCGGGCGGTGCTGACGCCCTGGCGAACGACGTCGTGGGCGTTGGCGGCGCCGGCCGGCGCGATGGTGGCCTTCGTCCTGGTGCTGACCGCCCTGCTGGCCCGCGCCGTGGCGCGCCGCGCCCGCGACGAGGAGGCGCTGGCCCTGAGCGACCGGGCGCTGGCCACGGTCAGCAATGGCGTGATCATCTGCGACGCCACCCAGCCCGACTGCCCGCTGATCTATGTCAACCCGGCCTTCGAGCGGACCACCGGCTACCAGGCGGACGAGGTGCTGGGCCACAATCCCCGCTTCCTGCACGGCCCGGACACGGCGCAGGACGGGCTGGCGCTCATCCAAGCGGCGCTGTCGGGGGGCGACGAGGTGGATTCCGTCCTGCGCAACTACCGCAAGGACGGAACGCCATTCTGGAACGAATTGTCGATCGGCCCGGTGCGCGACGCCGCCGGCAAAGTCACCCATTACGTCGGCGTGCAGCGCGACATCACCGAACGCATCGCCGCCGAGGGCCGCTTGCGCGCCAGCTTGGCCGAGTTGGCCCGCACCCATGACGATCTCGAACGGTTTTCCGAAATCCTCGCCCACCACCTTCAGGAGCCGGTGCGGCAGGTGGTGAGCTATCTCCAGCTTCTCGAACGCCATCTCGGCGAATTGGATGGCGACGGCCGCGAATTCATCGGCTTCGCGACGGGCGGCGCCCTGCGGTTGAAAAGCCTGCTGTCCGATGCCCAGCTCTATCTCGAGGCGGGCCGCGCCGAGGCGCCGAAACACCCGGTTTCGGCGGATTCCGCGCTCGATACGGCGCTGGCGCAACTGCGAGGCCGCATCGCCGCGATCGGCGCCAAGATCCAGCGCCAGCCCCTGCCCGCCGTGATGATGGACAAGACGCGGCTGACCCAGTTGCTGCACGCGCTGTTGGACAACGCCCTCGAGCATCGCCATCCCGACCGCGTCCCGCATATCCGCATCGAGGCGAGCGAGGACGGCGACATCGCCACCATCCGGGTGACCGACAACGGCTTCGGCATCGCCGCCCAATACCACGAGCGCATCTTCCGAGTCTTCGAGCGGCTGTCGCATCAGGGCGGGCGGCGCGGCACGGGCACCGGGCTGGCCATCGCGCGCCGGCTGGTCGAACAACTGGGCGGCCAGATCGGCGTGATTTCCGAGGAAGGCGTGGGCAGCGCCTTCTTTTTCAGCCTGCCCACCCGGCCGGCCGCGTCCTATTCGGCGGGCACCGGCACCGGGGCCGGTTTCTCGCCGGGCAGAAGCAGCCCCGCCGCCGCCACCACCGACGCCATCACGGCAAGCAGCGCGAACAGCCAATAGAAATCCCCGGTGCTGCCGCGGATATAGGCGACCAGCGGCACGCCCAGCCCGCTGACCCCGAAGGCCAGCACGAATTTCAGGCCGAACGCCGTTCCCCGCCAGCGGGCCGGCGTATAGCGGGCCAGCAGCACGTTCTCGGCCGGAATGCCCGCCATGTTGAGCGACACCATCATCACCGCCACCAAAACAAGCGGCAGCCCCGAGGCGGTCGCCGCGACATAGAGCAGCGGCACTTGCAGGGCGTAGGCCACGACATAGACCAGACGCGGCGGGAAGCGGTCGGCCAGATGCCCGGCCACCACCTGCCCCAGCCCGGCGATCACATAGACGATGGTCACCGCCATGCCGGCCGCGCCCACCGAGGCGCCGTCGAGCCGATCGGAGAACAGCTTGGGCAAGGCCGGCTGGGTCGACTGGTAGATCAGCCCGGCGCACAGCATGGTCAGCGACAGCACCAGCCCGACCCGCAACGTGTCGCCGCGCGAGGCCGGCGGTTGAGGCTTGCGGTCGGTCTTGGTCTCGACCACCACGCCGCGCCACACCAGCCACAGAAACAACAGCCCGGTCGCCGCGACCACCGCGCCGGGAGCCAAAAACGCCCAGCGCCAGCCCGCCCCGGCGATCAGCGCGGCGCCCAGCGCGCTGCCCACCGCCGGCCCCAGCCCGCCGAACACGCCGTTGATGCCGATCGCCTTGCCCGGATTGTCGGCGTTGCGCACCAGCCAGGCGATGCCCACCGGATGATAGATCGACCCGAAAAACCCCAAGAGCGCCAGCGCCAGAGCCATCTCCATCGGCGTCCGCGCCAGCCCGGTGACCATCGCCGCCACCCCCAGCCCCAGGAAGTACAGCGCCATCATGCCGACCGTGCTCCAGCGGTCGCCCAGCCAGCCGACGAACGGCGCCGCCAGCCCGTAGATCAGCTTGCCGGCCACGATCAGCGCCAGCGCCTCCTCGTAGGGCAGCCCGAACACGGTCGGCAGCACCAGCGCGACCACATAGAAGATCGGCTCGAACAGATGGGCGTAAGCATGGCCGATCGAAGCGAAGGCCAGCGACGCGAAAGCGGAAGCGCGGTTCATGCGGGGAACAGTGCCACCGGAACGCCACGCCATGCAAGCGGGCGGAGGACTCAGGCGGCGGCGATGGTCAGCGACAACTCGGCCGCCGCGAAATCCGACACCAAGCGCAGCTTGGCCTCCGCGCAGCCCTTGCCGAGCGCTTCGACGAGAACGGCGACGCGGTTCGAATACGCCCCCTCGTCGTCCTGGTTGGCCGGCACCGGCGGCGGCCCGACATCCTCGCCCATCAGCACCCTGCCGCCGAGCACCGCCAGATACGAGGTGACCCCCATCAAAGGCGCCGGCGCCTGTCGGCGGGCACGCTCGAAGGCGAAGGCGACCGCCGTGTCGAGCCGACCGAACGACTTGACCCCCGTCCGCTCCGCCACATAACGCGCATAGGCCAGCCCCGGATCGTCCTCGACGATGCGCCGTATCTCATCC
>JADFZP010000010.1:3404-10353 GCA_015232485.1 Alphaproteobacteria bacterium | reverse complement strand
GAAGCCAGTTGGGTGCGCCATTGCGGGTCTTCGGGAAAACGGCGGATGGATTCCCATCCGACCATCTCGGCTTCCCGCAACGCGCCCTGGGCGGCAAGGCCATCCCGCCACAACGCCCAGGCATGGGCATGCGTTGGAGAATAGTCGAGGGCGGCGCGCGCCAGGGTCACCGCCAACGCGCCGCGCTGGGCGCGCTCGGCTTCGGCACCGTTTTCCAGCAGACGCATCCCGACATTGCAGGCGGTGCGAACCGCGTAAAAGACATCGCCGGTCGCGTCGGCATAGCCGCGATGGCCGCTCCACAAAGCCTCCACGCGGGGCCGCAGAATCCCCAAGGGCTGCCCGATATCCCTCAACACGCCAACGAGCCGTTCTTTGGGCGGCGGTTCGAACGAAGGGGCCTCCGCGGCGGTTTCGGAGACCAAGTCGAGCGCCTGACGCCACCAATCGGCGGCCGGAAAACGCCCCAAGGCGTTCGGCCGCTCCAGCACCGCGAGCACCGAGGCGACCACACCCGGCCAGTCGGATGGGTAAAGGCTTTCGATCTCGGCGGCGCGAGCCAGGAAGGCCGCCTGTTTCGGACTTTGGCGCGCCGCCCACAGGGCCAGACCGTGGCAGACCGCCTCCTCGTTCGAGGACTGCTCCTCGCCGAGCGGCAATTTGCGCAGGCCGATCAGGCCGATGTCGAGATAGGTCTCGCCCAGTGTCCCGTGCTCGCCCGCCTGGGCGCAGACGCCGAGCCACAGACCAAGCAGCCGGCGCGGCTCGGGGTCGGTGGCGATCACCCATTGCGTCAGGGCGATCAGGCGCCAGAACTCGCGTCGCAAATCCAGCGAGCGGTCGACCACCGCCGTCTCGAACGCGCCGAACCACCAAGCGTAACGGCGGTGCAAGTCGCGCACCGTGTCATGCGGAACGGTGCGGCGAATGACCGAAATCAGCCGATCGATGGTGGCGATCAGGCGCAGGCGACGGGTGTCGTCCTGGGCGGCCAGGAGGTCGGCGCGCAGGCTTCGCAGCAGTTCCAAGCAGCCGTCGTCAAACGCCCGCCGGGCGGGGTCGTCACCGTCCAGACCGAACAGCAGCGATTCCGCCGCGTCACCCGGCTCGGCGCCCTGGAACCGGCCGATCTCGGCGTAGCCGCCGACCAGCGCGCGCATCTCGTCCAGCGGCGCCGCTTCGAGCGCCGCCAGCCAGGGATGCCGCCGGGGGATGCTGGCGGGTGCGGCCATTTTAGGACATCGCCTCTTCAGCCATCAGGGCACCGAAATCGGGCCGGTCGAAACAGTCGCGCAGCCGGCGAAGATGAGCGTCCCGCGCCGCCGCCAGATCGAGGTCCGGCGCCGGTCCGTCCAACCGCCCAACCTTCACGAGATGAGCCGGTTGATAGGATAGGCGCGCATGCAGGAACTCGCAAATCGAAACGCGGGCGGCGCGGTGGTCCAGGTCGACGGCATAGCCCTCGCGTCGGCCATAGGGCGCCGGATAGAAATGGGGGCTGTCCCGCGATTCCAACACGGTGGGCACCGCGAAGGGGTGCGCGATATGCCGCGCCTGCTCTCGGACCTCACCCACGGTATAGATCATCAGGGCGAAATAGCCGCGCTGGCCGCGCTGAAGAAGATGGTGGCCCAAACCAAGGCGCGCGATCAGCCGGGGCAACCAGTCCGACGCCTTCAGATCCTTCGCCACGTCACGATGGAAGCAGGCGAAGGCCGGGCGCGCGCCCGTGTAAGCCTCGAACTGCCGCAGGATCGGTCGAATGACCGACTCGTCGCGCTGGAATCCCATGGCGGCGGTCAGGCGATCGAACGCGGCGTCCCGCTCGTTCGCGTGGCCCGCCCTGCCCAGCGCGTCGTCGATCCGTTCCAGGCGGACGATCTTCTGATTGTCCTCCATGCCCTCATAGCGCAAAGCCCGTTCGTTGATCGAGGCGAAGGTGCTGGGGACGTGCGTGCGTTCCACGCCCACGATGGAGTACTGGAAATACTCCCCGCAGGCCCCTTTTAGACCGGGCGCATGGAAATCGAAGCTCTCGAAATCCGCCAGCCGATCCGGCCCGACATGCTCGTCGAAGGCGAAGTTGTCGCCGCGCGCCCGCGTCGATACGTCGCCCGAGCGCCGCCAAGCGCCGACATCGCGTTCGAAATCATCCCGTGTGAAGCGCATTCCCCCGCCCTTATCCGCATCGCGGTGCTCGGGCGATCCTGCCACACGCGCCGGTAATGAGAAAGCCGGATTATTCCCCCGCCCGGCGCCTGTCGGCTTGGCGTTGGCGCTCGGCGCGCAGGGTGATGCCGCCGGCGATCAGGATTCCGATGGTGACCAGCACCACGACGATGGTGGCGAGCGCGTTGATTTGCGGGCTGACGCCCAGGCGGACGCTGGAGAAGATGACCATGGGCAGCGTCGTCGAACCCGGTCCCGAGACGAAGCTGGCGATCACCAGATCGTCGAGCGACAGCGTGAAGGCCAGCAGCCAGCCGGCGGCCAAGGCCGGCGAGATGATCGGCAGGGTGATCAGTAGGAACACCTTCCACGGCCGGGCGCCGAGGTCGAGGGCGGCCTCTTCGACCGAGGCGTCCATTTGCGACAGCCGCGACTGCACCACCACCGTGGCGTAGGCCATGCCCAGGGTGACGTGGGCGATGGCGATGGTGGTCATGCCGCGGCCCTCGGGCCAGTTCAGCCATTGCTCCAGCGAGACGAACAGCAGCAACAGGGCGAGGCCGATGATCACGTCGGGCATCACCAGGGGCGCGGTGATCATCGCCGAGAACAACATCCGGCCGCGGAAGCGCCCGAAGCGCACCAGCATCACCGCCGCCAGGGTGCCCAGCACCACCGCGCCGGTCGCCGACAGCGCGGCGATCTTCAGGGACAGCCAAGCGGATGACAGGATCTGCTCGTTCTCGAACAGCTCGCCATACCATTTGAACGAAAAGCGCGACCAAACGGTGACCAGCCGGCTTTCGTTGAAGCTGTAGACGATCAAGGACAGGATCGGCCCGTACAGGAAGGCGTAGCCGATGGCCAGCGCGGCGAACAGGAACAGCCCGCGCGTCCTCACCGCTCGGCTCCCGCGCGGGTGTGTTGCAGCAAAGCCATCGGCAGCACCAGCAGCACCAGCAGGGTGATCGCCACGGCGGCGGCCAGCGGCCAGTCGCGGCCCATGAAGAAGTCGTCCCACAGCCGGCGCCCGATCATCAGCGTCTCGGGCCCGCCCAGCAGATCGGGGATCACGAACTCGCCGACCGCCGGAATGAACACCAGCATCGAGCCGGCCACCACGCCGGGCCAGGATTGCGGCACGGTGATCGCCCAGAACGCCCGGAAGGGCCGGCAGCCGAGATCGGCGGCGGCCTCCAACAGCGACAGGTCCATCTTTTCGAGGGTGGCGTAAAGCGGCAGCACCATGAAGGGCAGATACGAATAGACCAGCCCGATCAGCACCGCGAACTCGGAATGCAGCAGCGGCAGCGGCTCGTCGACCAGCCCCAGCGCGAGCAGCAGGTGATTGATCGGCCCCTCGCTTTTGAGGATCGCCATCCAGGCGTAGACGCGGATCAGGAACGAGGTCCAGAACGGCAGGATGATCAGCATCAACAGCGGTCCACGCGCCCCCGCCGACGACCGCGCGATGGCATAGGCCATCGGATAGCCGAGCAGCAGACAGGCCAGCGTCGCCATCGACGCCAGCTTCAGCGATTGGAGAAACGCCGCGGCGTACAGGTCCTCGGTCAGGACGTATTGGAAATTGGCCCAATTCAGCCTGATCCGCAGCACCGTGTCGTCGATCACCTCGAACAGCCCGGTATAGGGGGGCACGCCGAGGTCGGCGTCGGCCAGACTGATCTTCAAAACGATCAGGAACGGCACCAGGAAGAACAGACCCAGCCACGCCCAGGGCAGCAGCGAGACCAGCCGGCGCCCGTTCATCGGGTCAGCACCACGGCGTTGGAGGGGTGCCAGGACAGCCAGACCTCGTCATCCCAGGTCAGCTTCTGGCGCGCCGTGTGGCGCAGATTGGTCTGCGAGACCCGCACCTCGCGGCCGTTGGGCAGCCGCACATGGAAGATCGAGATGTCGCCGAGATAGGCGATCTCCTTGACCACGCCATGGATGCGGTTGAAGTCGGATGACGGCGGCTCGCGGCTCGCCTCCATCTTCTCGGGTCGCACCATCACGGCGACCTGGGCGCCCACCGGGACCGGCGAGCCGTGGCCGACCCGCAACTCGAGATCGGTGTCGGGCGAGCGCACCGTCACCTGATCGGGATGCGCCTCGACGATGACGCCCTCGAACAAATTGGTGCTGCCGACGAATTCGGCGGCGAAGCGGCTGATCGGATATTCGTAGATCTCGACCGGGGGGCCGACCTGTTCGACATAGCCCGCGTTCATCACGCCGATGCGCGAGGACATGGTCATCGCCTCTTCCTGGTCGTGGGTGACCAGAACGAAGGTGATGCCGGTCTTGTCCTGGATGTTGACCAACTCGAACTGGGTCTGCTCGCGCAGCCTTTTGTCCAAGGCGCCCAGCGGCTCGTCGAGCAGCAGCACCTTGGGCCGCTTGACCAGACAGCGGGCCAGGGCGACGCGCTGGCGCTGGCCGCCGGAAAGCTGGTGCGGCCGGCGCTTGGCGTAGCGGCCCATCTGGACCAGTTCGAGCATCGACGCGACGCGGTCGCGGATCTCGGCGCGCGGCAGGCTTTCCTGCTTCAGGCCGAAGGCGACGTTCTGTTCGACGCTCATATGCGGGAACAGGGCGTAGGTCTGGAACATCATGTTGACGGGCCGCTCATAGGGCGGCACGCCGGCCATGTCGACGCCGTCGATGATGATGCGGCCGGCCGAGGGAGCCTCGAAGCCGGCCATCATCCGCAACAGCGTCGTCTTGCCGCAGCCCGACCCGCCCAGCAGCGAGAACAACTCGCCGCGGTGGATGTCGAGCGACACGTCATTGACGGCGACGTAGTCGCCGAAGCTCTTCGACACCCGTTCAAGACGGATGATCGGCTCCGCCTTGGGATCGTTCCACGGGGGAAGCGAGAGCTTCGGCCGTTCAAGCGCCATCTACTTGCCGGACTTGACCTTGGTCCACTCGCGCGTGCGATCGCGGTCGTAGGCCTTGGGCGCCGGAGGAACGGTGAACTCGCGCGCCAACACCTCGGCCGGCGGATAGATCACCGGGTCGGTGCGGATCGCCTCGTCGACGAACTTGGCGGCCGGCAGCACCGCGTTGGCGTAGCCGGTCTCGTTGGTGATGGCGGCGATGATCTCGGGGCGCATCAGGAAATCGATGAACAGATGCGCGTTGTCGGGATGCGGCGCGTCCTTGGGGATGACCATGACGTCGATGTTGACGACGGCGCCCTCCTTGGGGATCAGGATGCCGACCTCGACGCCCTTGCCGGCCTCCTTGGCGCGGTCGCGGGCCTGCACCAGATCGCCGACATAGCCCTGCGCGGCGCACAGCTCGCCATTGGCCAGATCGTTGATGTAACGCGAGGAATGGAAATAGCGGATCGACGGCTTGACCTTGCGGACCATGTCGGCCGCGAACTTCATGTCGTCCTTGTCGAAGCTGGTCGGGTTCTTGCCGGCATAGGCGAGCGCCGCCGGAAAGACCTCGGTCGGCGTGTCGAGCAGGCTGACGCCGCAGGGCTTCAGCTTGGCCGCCGTCTCGGGGTCGAACAGCATCGACCAGCTCACCGGCGCGGCGCCGCCCAGATGGGCCTCGACGTGCTTGACGTTGTAGCCGATGCCGGTGGCGGCGATCATGTAGGGCACGCCATAGGCGTTGCCCGGATCGGCCGAGGCCAGCGTCTTCATCACGGCCGGGTCGAGATTGCCGAGATTGGTCAGCTTCGCCTTGTCGAGCGGCCGGAAGACGTTGGCCTGGATCAGTTGGATCAGATAGGGCGAGGCCGACGGGAACACCACGTCGTAACCCGAGCGCCCGGCCATCAGCTTGGCCTCGAGCGTCTCGTTCGAGTCGTAGACGTCGTATTTGACCTTGATGCCGGTCTCTTTCTCGAACAGCGCCAGGGTGTCCTTGGCGACGTAGTCCGACCAGTTGTAGACGTTGAGCACCTTCTTCTCGGCCTTGTCCGCCGCCAGCGCCGCGGTGGCGCCGAGCGCGATGGAAAGGACGGAAGCCAGGATCAGTGATGCGCGCATGGGCCACCTCGGCTGCGGATAGGAACGCGCGGATATTCGGGGTCAATGCGGGTGCGAGTCAATAGGGCGGGACAGGGCGGCGGCGAGGAAACTACCGCGGCCCCACGGCCAAAGCGACGTTCTCGTAAACCTCGGCCAACGGGATGTCGCCATCGCAGGCGGCGAGGCGCAGCCGGTCGTCCAAGCTGGTCAAAATATCCATCTGCCAGCGCCCGCCGTCGAGCCTGCGATGAACCTCGCAATAGGCGCGGGCCGGGTCGACATAGACGATTTCCCGCACGGTGGGCAGAAGCCGGTAATCGGGCAGCTTGACCTTGCGGTCGTCACCTTCCGTCGAGGGCGACAGCACCTCGACGATCAACAGCGGATCGGGAATGTCGGGCCGGCCCGGCTCGGCCGGACGACAGGACACCGCCAGATCGGCGACATAATAGGACCGGCCACGATGGGGCAACAGGATTCCGGCCTCGACCCTCACCCGGCACGGCGCGGCCAGCCGCGCCTTGAGCAGGCCGACCAGGTTCCCCGCCACGGTCCCGTGGTCGTCGCCCGACGGCGCCATGGCCACCGGGTAGCCTTCGAACAACTGCCAGGGGGTCTGACCCGGCGCGTCCCAGGACAGGAATTCCGCCAGCGTCATCACGCGCGCCGCAAGCTCCGCCATACCCTCGACCTCCACCGTGCTCCCAACAATATAGCGGCGGCCCCCGCTCCCGCTACACGTTCAGCAACAAATACTCCCGTTCCCAGCTCGACACCACGCGCTG
>JADFZP010000010.1:0-3304 GCA_015232485.1 Alphaproteobacteria bacterium | reverse complement strand
CCCGCTACACGTTCAGCAACAAATACTCCCGTTCCCAGCTCGACACCACGCGCTGATAGGCGTCCCACTCGGCTTCCTTGACGGCGGTGAAGGCTTCGATGAAATCCTCGCCGAGCACGTCGCGCAGGGGCTTGGCCGAGGCCAGCTTGCCCAGCGCGTCGGGCAGGTGGCGGGGCAGCGAATGGGCGCGGGTGTAGCCCGAACCCTCGATCGGCTTGCCGGGGTCCAGCTTCTCGGCCATTCCCAGCCATCCGCAGGCCAGCGAGCCGGCGAGCGCCAGATAGGGGTTGGCGTCGGCGCCGGCCAGACGGTTCTCGACGCGGCGGCCGGCCGGGCCGGAGACCGGCACGCGCAGGCCCACGGTGCGGTTGTCGCGGCCCCAATGGACGTTGATCGGCGCGTCGAAATCGGGCACCAGCCGCCGGTACGAGTTCACGTTGGGCGCGAACAGCAGCATCGCCGCCGGCAGGTATTTGCGCAGACCGCCGATGTGCCAGCGGAACAGCTCGGTGTCCTCGCCGGTCGGCGTGGCGAACAGGTTGACGCCCTCGCCGTCGAGGAGGTTCTGGTGGATATGCATGGCGCTGCCCGGCTCGTTCTGCATCGGCTTGGCCATGAAGGTGGCGAACACCTGGCGGCGCAGCGCCACTTGGCGCACGGTGCGTTTGAACATGAACACCTGGTCGGCCAGGGCCAGCGGTTCGCCGTGGTTGAAGTTGATCTCCATCTGGCCGGCGCCCGCCTCGTGGCTCAGCGTGTCGATGTCGATGCCCTGCTTTTCGCAGTAGTTGTAGACGTCCTCGAACAGCGGATCGAACTCGTTGACCGCGTCGATGCCATAGGATTGCCGCCCGATCTCGGGCCGCCCCGAGCGGCCATTGGGCGGCTCGAGCGGGTAGTCGGGATCGGTGTTCATCTTGACCAGGAAGAATTCCAGCTCGGGCGCGACGATGGGGTGCCAGCCCCGGCTTTCGTACAGTTTGAGCACCCGGCGCAGCACATGGCGCGGTGAAATCTCGACCGGCGAGCCGTCATTGTAGTAGCAATCGCTGATCACCTGCGCGGTCGGCTCGTCGTACCAGGGCACCAGCCGCAGCGTCGAGGGATCGGGGCGCAGGTAGATGTCGCCATTGGCCTCGCTGGTGACATCCTCCTCGGGATATTCGCCGGTCACCGTCTGCACGAAGATGCTTTCGGGCAGGCGCAGGCCGCGGTCGTCCTGGATGCCCATGAATTTCGAGGCGGGCAGGATCTTGCCGCGGGCGATCCCCGACATGTCGGGGACCAGGCATTCGACTTCGGCGATGCGATGCTCGCGGATCCATGTGGAAAGGTCGTGCATGTCTCTCGGCCCGTGTGGTGGCGAAGCGCGGATAGAGCATAACCCCGCCGACCGCAACACCGAAGCCCCGCTTGCCGCCTGGAATGGACCGTGCTAGTCCCGATGCGCCCATGACCCAGACTTCCGGCTATTACCGGGCCACGGCCCATCCGGCGCCGCCACGGCCCGCCCTGCGGGGCGCCCTCGCCTGCGACGTGTGCGTGATCGGCGCGGGCTACACCGGCCTGCTCGCCGCGCTGGAGCTGGCCGAGCGCGGTTTCCGCGTGGCGGTGGTCGAGGCCCATCGGGTCGGATGGGGCGCCTCGGGCCGCAATGGCGGGCAGATCGTCACCGGATATTCCACGGATATGAGCCGCGTCCGCCGCCTGACCGGCGTCGACGACGCGCGCCTGTTGTGGCGGATGGCCGAGGAGGCCAAGACGATCGTGGCGGATCGCGTCGCCCGCCACGCCATCGATTGCGAACTGGGATGGGGCTATCTGTTCGCCGCCGCCAAGCCGCGCCACGTCGCGGGGCTGGCCGAAATGGCCGAGGACTGGGCGCGCGACTATGGATATGGGCGCGCCACCCCGCTGGACCGCGCCGGGCTGGCCGCCGAGTTGGGCGGCGGGGCCTATTTCGGCGGGCTGAAGGACGAGGGCGGCGGCCATCTGCATCCGCTCAACTACGCGCTCGGCTTGGCCCGCGCCGCCGAAGCGGCCGGCGTGACGCTGTTCGAGGACAGCGCGGCGCTGACCGTCGACACCGACGCCGCCACCCTGCGCACCGCCCAAGGCGAGGTGCGGGCCAACCACCTGATCCTGTGCGGCAATGCCCATGTCGGCCGCCTGGTGCCCGAGGCGGCGCGGCGCATCCTGCCGGTCGCCACCCAAATGATCGCCACCGCTCCGCTGGGAGCCGAGCGGGCGCGGCGCCTGATCCCCTCGGGCGCGGCGGTCAGCGACACCAACCACATCGTCGATTACTTCCGGCTGTCGGCCGACGGACGCCTGTTGTTCGGCGGCGGCGCCAGCTATTGGTCGGGCGGGACCGGCGACCCCGCCCAGGCGATTGGACCGCGCATGCGACGGGTCTTCCCCGAACTGGCCGACGTGGCCATCGAGCACGCCTGGACCGGCCATGTGGCGATCACCGCGAATCGCATGCCGTGGTTCGGCCGCGTCGGTCGGCGGCTGTGGTTCGCCCATGGCTATTCCGGCCATGGCGTGCTGCTGACCGCGATCGCCGGACGCCTGCTGGCCGAGGCGGTGGCCGGGACGGAGGAGCGCTTCGACGTCTATGCCCGCATCCCGCACGCCCCGTTTCCGGGCGGCCGGGCGCGCGCGCCGCTGCTGGCGCTCGCCATGGCCTGGTACCGGCTGCTCGACCTGCTTTGACCCGCATTGGAACGGATTTGGATTGCAATATACGAAAGGTTAAGGGACAGTACGACGTTGGCGGCACTGGCCACTTTGGGGAGGAGTTCCGGCCGCGGCCGGACTCGGCGGACGAGACCGCATGAATTTCTGGACTATACTTTTGCTTTCACTGGCGGCCGGTGGCGTTCTGATCATCGGCGGCGGACTCATGATGTATATGGGTTCCCTGGTGAAAAGCGCCTATCAGATCAAAGTGGAAATCCGCTCGGAGATGGAACAGGGAATCCGTCGCCTTGAGGAGGACATCGACAAGAAGTCCAAGTGGATCAAGCGTGACCTCATCGAAGAAATAGACAAGATGAAGGCCGCCGTCCAAACCGACAACACCAAGCGGTTCAACGAGTTCCTCGACACCATCAACAAACGTGTGGCGGAATTCGAGTCCGGCGTGACGCGGGATCGCAACGAGATCCTCAAAGTCATCGAGAACCACCGCCAGACCATCACCAATCTGGACCAGCGCATGCGCGCCCTGAAGCGCGAGCAGAAGGCGGGCGAGATCGGCGCGTCCCGGGCCGCGCCCGCCGATGGCGCCGCGCCGGCC
>JADFZP010000697.1 GCA_015232485.1 Alphaproteobacteria bacterium | reverse complement strand
CCGAGCATGTGCGCGCCACCGCGCCGCTGGTCGCCTTGTGGTTCGCCGTGTTCGCCCTGCCCCTGTTCCTGTTCACGCCCGACACGCCCTGCACGGGGATGCCGGCCGGCCAAGCGGTGCGCCGCGGGCTGGCCTCGCTGATGGCGACCTTGCGCAATGTGCGGCGCCACCGCCAGATCGTGCGCTTCCTGGTGGCGCGCATCTTCTACATCGACGGGCTGAACACGCTGTTCGCCTTCGGCGGCATCTACGCCGCCGGCACCTTCGGCATGGACATCGCCGAGATCATCCGTTTCGGAATCGCCATGAACGTCACGGCCGGGCTGGGCGCCTTCGCCTTCGGCTGGTTCGACGACCGGGTGGGACCGAAGGCGACCATCGTGGTGTCGTTGGTCGGGTTGGTCCTGCTGGGCGGCGGATTGCTGGTGGTCGAAACCAAGGCGTGGTTCTGGACGCTGGGCCTGCCGCTCGGCCTGTTCGTCGGCCCGGCCCAATCGGCCAGCCGATCGTTGATGCGCCATCGCCCGCGCCGAGGAGGTGCTGGCCACCCTGGAAAAAGGCGAACAAACCTCGGCCGTCACCCGGCCAGCCGCTCGCTGATGGCCCATCTGGCGCCCGAGGAACTGCGCACCGAGATGTTCGGCCTGTTCGCCCTGTCGGACAAGATCACCGCCTTCGCCGGCCCGGCGATCCTCGGCTGGGTGACGGTGGTCTCGGGCAGCCAGCGCTGGGGGATGGCGACCATCCTGATCTCGCTGGTGATCGGTCTGGCGATCCTGCTGCCGGTCAAGGCGGATGTGAAATAGATAAGAAAAAGATAACCACCAAGACACCAAGGTAACCTGACCTTTGCTTCAGCCGACCATGCCCTTCAGCGAATAAAGGAAGTCCAGCGCCTCGCGGGGCGTCATCGAATCGGGCTGGGCGGCGCGCACCGCGTCCTCGATGGCCGAGGGGCGGGTGATGGGGGCCGAGCGGGGGCGGGCGGCGGCGAACAGGGGCAGGTCGTCGGCCAGACGGGTGACGGCCGAGGATTGTTCGCCCTTTTCCAGGGTGGCCAGCACCTCTTCGGCGCGGGCGATGGCGGCGGCGGGCAGGCCGGCCAGACGGGCGACGTGGATGCCGTACGAGCGGTCGGCGGCGCCGGGGCCGACCTCGTGCAGGAAGACCACGTCGCCGCGCCATTCCTTGACCCGCATGGTGTGGTTGGAAAGCTGCGGCAGGCGGGCGGTCAGGGCGGTCAGTTCGTGGTAGGGGGTGGCGAACAGGGCGCGGGCGCGGTTGACGGCGTGCAGATGCTCGACCACCGCCCAGGCGATCGACATGCCGTCCCAGGTGGCGGTGCCCCGCCCGATCTCGTCCAGGATGACCAGGCTGCGCGGGCCGGCCTGATTCAGGATGGCGGCGGTTTCCACCATCTCGACCATGAAGGTCGAGCGGCCGCGCGCCAGATCGTCGGCGGCGCCCACCCGGCTGAACAGGCGGTCGACGACGCCCAGCGCGGCGCTGTCGGCCGGCACGAACGAGCCCATTTGGGCCAGCACGGCGATCAGCGCGTTCTGGCGCAGGAAGGTGCTTTTGCCGGCCATGTTGGGGCCGGTGACCAGCCATAGGCGCTGGCCGTCCGACAGGTCGCAGTCATTGGCGACGAAGGGTTCGACGCTGGCCGCCTCGACCACCGGATGGCGCCCGCCGCGAATCGCGAAGCCGGGGCCGTCGTCGACCGAGGGGCGGCACCAGCGCCGCTCGACCGCCAGTTCGGCCAAGCTGGACGCCACGTCCAGGGCGGCCAGGGCCTGGGCCGCGCGGGCGATCTCGTCGGCCCGCGCGACGGCCTCGCCGACCAGATCGGCGAACAGGTCCAATTCCAGCGCCAGCGCCTTGTCGGCGGCGCCGCGGATGCGGTTCTCCAACTCGCCCAGTTCGACCGTGGTGTAGCGCACCGAACTGGCGATGGTCTGGCGGTGGATGAAGTCGGCGCCCATCCGCTCGGCCTGCTTGGGCGGCACCTCGACG
>JADFZP010000696.1 GCA_015232485.1 Alphaproteobacteria bacterium | reverse complement strand
TGGCGGCGGCCTGACCCTGCCCCAACTCGACCAGCAGATCGCCGAACACCCCATCGGGGAAGGCCGGCACCTCGGCGGCGTCGGGTGCCTTGGGCTGGTTGCGGCGATAGTCGCGGAAATCGTCGACCGACCAGTCGCGGCCGTTCAGGGTGATCGTCATGCTATGACCTCCTCCAGCTCGAATTCGGCGCTTTCGCGCCCGATCGCCGCCATTTCCAGCGGCGACAGCCGGCGCAAGGTGGCCAGGAAGGCGCGCCGGTGCAGATGCGTGGTGTCGTCCGGGTCGAAGACGAAGAACGCCTGCCGGTGGGTGCCAAGCAGGCGTTGCATCTCCCACGGCCAAGCGAGCGCCTCGTCGAGCGGCAGATGCTCGATGGCGAAGCGGGCGACCCGGCGGCGCGGCCGGGGATCGTGGAAGCGCGCCCCGCCCAGGCTGGCCTCGCGGGTCGTCTCGTCCTCCCAGCCCAGACCGTTGCCGTGCGACAGGTTGATCGAGGGCTGCCAGCCCGGCGCCAGGAACAGCCGACTCAGATCGATGAAGCCGGCCGGGTTGGCGCTGTCATCGATCTCGACCCGCCAATAGCGGGCGTTGACGGCCTGGGGCAGCACATGCACGAAGGGCATCGCATAGCCCTCGGCGTCCTCCTCGGTCACCTTGCCGTCCCAGGCCGAGGGATGCTCCCAGGGCAGGGCGCCCTCGGCGTAGATCACCCGCCACCAGTCGCGCCAGCCGGTGTCGACCAATGGCGCGGCGAAGTCCGGATCGTTGGCGCCGCGTAAGCGCACCATCCCCTTGCGCCCGACCGTCCCCTTGGGGATGGCGCAGACGCGAATGTCGCGGGCCGCGCCCATGTCGACGTCGAACCAGGTGTCGGCGGGATCGACGCTGGCCGAGCGCGCCACCCGCACCAGCAGCGGATCCTTGAGGTTTTCAAGCGGCATGGCCGGCGCCCACGAGCCGCCCGAAAAGGCCACCGGATAGAAGGTCGAGTCGACCCGGTTGGGAAAGGCCAGGATGCAATTGCCCATGGTTTCAGCCCCACAATTCCAGAACGGCCGCGTCGTGTTCGAGGTCTTCGACGATGCCCAGCACGCGGAAGCTCTTGCCCGCCTGCCAGCCGAAGCGCGGCAGCTTCAGGATCACCACCTGGGCCAGATCGAGCGCCGCCGCCATGACGGCCGGCAGCCGCAATTCGACGTGATCGCGCCCCACCCCGTGCAGGGCGAGCAACCGGGCGGCCTCGGCCTCGGCCGCCGTCCGTTCCAGCAGCAGGGTCTGAATGGTCAGTTCGGCGGCCAGCGGGTGCAGCTCGCGCACCGCCTGATCCTCGACGACCGCCTGACGCAATTCCTCGGCCAGCCATGCCTTGCGTTCCGGCGAGACGCTGCCGGCCACCTCGCTCTCGCGCGTCGCCGTGAAGTTGCGCGCATAGCCGACGCCCACCCGCCAGACCGGCAAGCCGGCGCCCTGATCGCGCCCCGCCAGGATCTCGACCCCGCCGCCGCGGTCCAGCGCCTGCCACGATTCCAGCGTGGCCACCGCCGCCGCCGGATCGGGCGCCTCCAGCCGACCGACGCGGAAGCGGCCATTGCGGTCGGGCACCCACCACGCCCCGATCGAGCGGCACAGATCGTCCAGAACCTGCCCCAGCTTGCGGTCCTGGGCGCCCAGCCACAGCCCCGCCTCGGCCGGGTTCCGGTCGTGCAGGTCGGTGATCGAGTCCTCGTCGAGATCGGCCGAGCCCAGCCCGCCCGGCCCGGTCATCAACACGCGGATCAACCGCGCCACCGAGCGGTCGACGGCGGTGGCGCCCTCGCAGGCGTCGCAGGTCAGCGTGCCGGCCGGCGGCGAGCCCAGCCGGACGAACACCCCCTCGGCCCCGGCGCACCAGTCCCAGGCGCCCAGCGCGGGCGTATTGGCGTTGAGCGCCGCCAGATCGGCGCGTTGCGTGCCCGCCACCAGCGGCGCGCCTTGGTCATAGGCGGCGAGCACCGCGATCGGCCGCCCGGTACTGATCGACA
>JADFZP010000695.1 GCA_015232485.1 Alphaproteobacteria bacterium | reverse complement strand
CCGCCGGCTCCAGCCGCACCACGAACAGGGGCGGGCCGCCGCCCAGGCGCAGGCCCTTGCGCTGACCGACCGTGTAATGGATGACGCCCTCGTGGCGGCCCAGCACGCGGCCGCCCTGATCGACGATGTCGCCCGGCTCGGCGGCGCCGGGGCGTAAGCTAGCGACCAGCGCGGCGTAGTCGCCATCCGGCACGAAACAGATGTCCTGGCTGTCGGGCTTGTCGGCGACGCCCAGGCCGAAGCGGGCGGCCAGCGCGCGGGTCGCCGCCTTGTCGGCCAGCCCGCCCAGCGGGAAGCGCAGGAAGTCGAGCTGTTCGCGGGTCGTGGCGAACAGGAAATAGCTTTGGTCGCGGGCCGGATCGGCGGCGCGCAGCAGATGCGGGCCGGGTGCCCTGCGGACGTAATGCCCGGTGGCCAGGGCGGCGGCGCCCAGTTCGCGGGCCGCCGTTAGAAGATCGCGGAACTTGACGGTGCGATTGCAGGCCACGCAGGGGATCGGCGTCTCGCCGCGGGCGTAGGAATCGGCGAAGGTCTCGATCACCGCGTCACGGAAGCGGCTTTCGTAGTCGAGCACGTAATGGGGAATGCCCAGCCGGTCGGCGACGGCGCGGGCGTCGCGCAGATCGCGGCCGGCGCAGCAGGAATTGGCGCGCCCGATCGCCTGACCGTGATCGTAAAGCTGCAAGGTGACGCCCACCACCTCGTGCCCGGCCTCGGCGAGCAACGCCGCCGTGACCGAGGAATCGACGCCGCCCGACATGGCGACGACGACGCGCGAACCTGGGGGAAGATCAATGTCCGGCATCGATCCTATCTTGTGACATCCAGTCCCATTTGCCAGAAGCCGGCTTCGAGGCGGGTGGCTTGGCGGAAGGTGTCGATCAAGGACGGCATGCGGCCTTCGCCGCCGCGCAGGCCCATCAAGCGATCGAGTTGGGCGACCTGGGCGCGCGCCACGCGCTGGTACTCGTCGCCGGAATACATCTCGATCCACGACAGATAGGGATTGCCCTCCAGCCGGCTGGCCGGATCGATCTTCAGCAGATTGGCGATCTCGGCATAGCCGATCACGCAGGGCGCCAGCGCGACCTGCAAATCCAACAGATCGCCGGCCATGCCGCGATCCAGCACGAAGCGGGTATAGGCGATGGTGGCGTCGGCCTCGGGCAGCGCCGCCAACTCCTCCTCCAGGATGCCCCAGTCATGGCAGTATTTGAGGTGCAGTCCCATCTCGTCGAGGATCGACGCCATCCCCGCCGCCGAGAAGCGCATGTCTTCCAGCGTGTCGCTTTTGTAGACCGCCAGCCCATAGGCGCGCGCGAAATGGATCAGGAACAGGTAATCCTGAAGCAGGTAATGGCGGAAGCACTCCTCGGGCAGGCTGCCGTCGCCCAGGCGGCGCACGAAGGGATGCCCGATGAAGGCCTGCCACTCGTCGGGGCAGGCCGACCGCAGACGGGCGAACAGGCTGGTTTCAGCGCCCATGGTCAGCTCCGCTCGTCGATCCAGGCCATCTGGATGGCCTCGAGGATTTTCTCGTTCGAGCGCGCCGGATCGTCGGCGAAGCCCTCCAACTCGACCACCCAGCGGTGCAGGTCCGTGAAGCGGAGATTGACGTTGTCCACCTCGGGATGCCTGTCCTCGAGCGCGATGGCGATGTCGTGGATGTCCGTCCAGCGCATCTCAGCCCTTGTCGACCATCATGTTGCGGGTCGCCGCCGGCAGGGTGACCACCAGGCCATCCAATTCCTTCGACATGATGATCTGGCAGCCCAGCCGCGAGGTCTGGCTCAGGCCGAAGGCGAGATCGAGCATGTCCTCCTCGTCCTCGCTGGCCTCGGACAGTTTGGCGTACCATTCCGGCGCCACCACGACGTGACAGGTCGAACAGGCCAGCGAGCCCTCGCAGGCGCCTTCCAGGTCGATCTTGTTGCGGTGGGCGATCTCCAACACCGACAGGCCCTCGGCCGCCTCGACCTCGTGGCGCGTTCCGTCCTTGTCGATGAACGTCATCCTGGCCATC
>JADFZP010000694.1 GCA_015232485.1 Alphaproteobacteria bacterium | reverse complement strand
CCACGCCCCGGCGCCACCCCCGGCCAAGACGGTCGAGAGCGGCGACGGCGACGACGAGTGGCAGGAGTTTTGACGGAGTAACGCGCAGTGAGATTGCAGGACCTGAAGATCGCGTCGAAGCTCCGGCTGATGGTGGCGGTGACCATGCTGGGCATGCTCATCCAGGTGGCCGCCAGCCTGACCGCCCTGCGCGGCGAGTTGATGGCCGACCGCGTGGCCAAGGTGAAGGGAGAGGTCGAAACCGCCGTCTCCCTGGTCGGCCATTTCGAGGCGCTGGAACTGAGCGGCGCCTTGACGCGCGCCGACGCCCAGGAGGCCGCCATCGAGGCCCTGCGGGCCTTGCGCTATGACGGCGGCGAGTATTTCTTCGTGATGCGGCGCGACGGGGTCATGCTGATGCACCCCATCAACCGCAAGCTCGAGGGAAAGGACAACTTCGGCACCCTCGACAAGAAGGGCAAGCCGGTGTTCGTGGCGCTGACCGACGCCCTGCGATCGCCCCAGGGGAGCGGCGTGGTCGATTATCACTGGCCCAAGCCGGGCAGTGAGGCGGCGGTGCCCAAGATCTCGTTCATCCAGGAGTTCAAGCCCTGGGGATGGGGCGTGGCGACGGGTCTTTACGTCGACGACGTCGACGCGATCTTCCTCGATGGCGCCTTGATCTACAGCGGCATCGTCTTCGCGGTGGTGCTGGTCGTGTTGGGGGTGGCCGTCGCGGTGGGCCGCTCGATCCGGCGTCCGCTCGACGAGTTGGAGGCCGACATGTCGCAACTGGCCGAGGGCGACACCGGCGTCTCGGTGCGCGGCACCAACATTCCCAACGAGATCGGCGCGTTGGCCCGGCGCCTGACCGTGTTCAAGAAGAACGCCATCGAGCGCGAACGCTTGCAGGCGGAGCATCTCGCCGCGCAGGACGCCGAACGCGAACGCCAGGAGGAGGAGCGTCTGCACGAGGTCGCCGTCTCGGCCGAGGTGTCCGATTTGGTGGCCGCCGCGGCGCGCGGCGATCTTGGCCGGCGCATCGACCTGTCCGACAAGGACGGCTCGCTGCTGACCCTGTGCCAGGGCGTCAATTCGCTTTTGGACGTGCTGGACGGCAACATCGACGGCCTGCAAACCGTGCTGAGCGCGGTGGCCGAGGGTGACCTGACCCAGCGCATGAGGGCCGCCGAGGCCCAAGGCGCCTTCCGCCGGATGGCCGACGCCGTCAACGAACTGGCCGAAATGCTAGGCGAAACGGTCAGCCGCATCGGCCAGTCGAGCATGACGGTGCGCTCGGCCGCCGAGCAGATCGCCTCGGGCTCGGACAATCTCGCCGAACGCACCGAGACCCAGGCCGCCAGCATCGTCGAGACCGCGTCCTCGATGCAGCGCCTGACCGACACGGTGCGCCAGAACGCGGCCAGCGCGCAGCAGGCCAACGAACTGGCCAGCACCGCCCGCAACGCCGCCGACGACGGCGGCAAGGTGGTGACCAACGCCATCACCGCGATGGACGCCATCGAGACCGCCTCGCTCAAGATGAGCGAAATCATCGGGGTGATCGACGAGATCGCCTTCCAGACCAACCTGCTGGCGCTGAACGCCGCCGTCGAGGCGGCCAGGGCCGGCGACGCCGGCAAGGGCTTCGCGGTGGTCGCCGACGAGGTCCGCTCGCTGGCCCGCCGCTCGGGCGTCGCCTCGAACGAGATCAAGACGCTGATCGCCGAATCCTCGAACCAGGTCGAGAAGGGCGTCGCCCAGGTCAGCAATGTCGGCGCGGCGCTCGGTCAGATCGTCGCCACGGTGCGCCGTCTGGCCGATCTGGTCGGCGAAATCACCATCGCCAGCGAACAGCAGGCGGTCGGCCTGGGCCAAATCAATACCGCCGTCTCGCACATGGATTCGATGATCCAGCAGAACGCCGCGCTGGTCGAGGAAAGCTCGGCCGCCGCCCGCTCGCTGGCCACCGAATCCGACCGGCTGGTCGACCTCGTCTCGGTGTTCCGCACCAACGACAAGGCCCCCCCGCCCCGCCCGGCCGCGGCGGCGCC
>JADFZP010000693.1 GCA_015232485.1 Alphaproteobacteria bacterium | reverse complement strand
CTGGCCTTGCTGTTCGAATTGGGGCAGGGCGTGCCCCAGGACCCCGCCGCCGCCGCCGCGTGGTGCCGCAAGGCCGCCGAACAAGGCGACCCGCGCGCCCAGTTCGATCTGGCGCAGATGTACGACCAGGGCCAGGGCGTCGCGACCGATCCGGCCGAGGCGGTTCGCTGGTATCGCGCCGCCGCCTCGCAGGGCGACGCCCTGGCGCAGTACAATCTCGGCGTGAAATGCGCCTCGGGTGATGGAGTGGCTCGCGACGACGTCGAAGCGCATCTGTGGCTGAGCCTCGCCGCCACGTCGGGGCTGGAGGCGGTGACCGACGCCGCCCGCAGGGGCGCCGCCGCCCTGGCCGCCCGCCTGGACAAGGACGCCCTGGCCGAATCCGAGCGCCGCGCCGCCCAAGCCGTGACGGGGAAGCCCGCATGAGCGCCAAACGGGGCACCAGCTTCGAAGTGCAGGTTCTGCGCGACAAGCACTGGACCATCGCCGAGGTCAAGACCAGCGAGGAGCAGGCCAAGGCCTTCGCCGACGACCTGCTGCAAAAGGGCAATCACGAGGCCGTGCGGGTGGTGCGCGACTACCAGCGCATGGACGGCCTGCATACCGAGACGGTGATCCTCGAAAAGACCGCCGATTCGAAGAAGACCGACCTGAACGTCGCGGCGGTCACCGAATCGCCGGTCTGCCGCGAACTGGCCGATTTCTACGCGCTGGAGTCGCGGCTGGTGATCGGCCGGCTGTTCCGGTCCTATCTCGACGAGGCGATCCTCACCCCCACCGAGATCCTGCACACCGCCAAGGAACTGAAGCGGCTGGGCGACAAGGACCGCCTGCTGTTTTCGGGCATCGACATCGTCGCCACCCTGCAGCAGCGCGCCACCGGCGAGGACCGGCGCGACTTCCTGCAAAAGGCGTGGGACAAGATCGTCGCCCGCGCCCGCGACGCCGAAAGCCGCCTGCCGGCCGACAAGGCGTTCGCAGCCATTCTGAAGGCGGTGCCCGGCGAGCCCGGTTTCGACACCGATTTCCGCCGCAACGTCCTGATCGCCCGCCATTTGATGGAGGCGCGAAGCTGGGTCGGCAAGCTGGACCTGCTGCTTGGCTGGGCGGCCGAGCCCGAAGCGGCCAAGGCCATGCATCTGATCGACGGCGTGGTCGCCGAGCTGATGCTGCCCGCCCAGATGATCCAGGATCTGCTGGGCTTCCAGTCCAATCTGGGGGCCGCGTTGCTGACCATCCTGGACCTCGCCGACGGCAAGGCGGGCGCCGCCAAATGGGCTCCCGGCGCCTACGAGGCGCTGAACCGGCTGTTCGCCGAGAACCGCCTGCCCCAGTCGCGCGACGTGCTGCTGACCCGCGTGATCCGCGAGATGCGCGGCACCAACGCCCTGTCGCGCAACGAGCCCAAGCAGGAATTCGAGTGGTTCCACAAGATGCTGCACCGCACGGTCGATCATGCCCGCGTGCTGGGCGGCGGCGCCATGGCCGAGGCGCTGGTCCAGCGCTATGTCCGCATGTTCAACCTGACCGACGGCAAGGTCGCCGCCGACGCCATGCAGGGCCTGTTCATGACCCTGACCGACGGCTGCCGGCGCGTGCAACTGACCCTCGCCCTGGCCGAATCGCCGCTCGCCGCGGTGCTCGGCGACGAGTTGCCCGAGGCGTTGACCGCCCAGGTGCGCAGCGGGCGCACCATCGATTGGTGGGTGCCGGTGCGGGTGCCGCCGCGCGACCGCATGACCGCGATGACCGCCGTCCACAAATCCGTGATCTCAAGCGCCGCCTTCGCCGAGCCGCTGCGCACCGATCTGGGCAACCGCATCGACGAGGCGCTGGCCCGCTACCTTCTCGACGAGGAGGTGATCGAAAAGATCGACAAGGCCGACGACCCGCTGGCCCTGCGCGCCATCCGCCTGGTCAAGTTCTGCGGCTCGGGCGTGCTGATCGACGGCAAATCGCTCGACCTCGCCCGCCAGCGGGTGATCGGCCATCTGCGCCAGTCGCAATTCGAACAGCGCTTCCTAGCCAGCGTCCCCGAC
>JADFZP010000692.1 GCA_015232485.1 Alphaproteobacteria bacterium | reverse complement strand
TGGTTGAAGGCCTTCAGAAGATCGTCTTCGCCCTTGCGCAGGGCGATGCCGATCCCATCGTCCAGGTAGACCGGCTGGCCGACGAATTCATATTGCGGGTTGTCCTTCACGAACCGCCACATCACCAAGCTGTCGGCCATCACGAAATCGGCCTTGCCGGACAGCAGGGCGGCGTTGGCTTCGGCCTGGGTCGGCACCAGCAGCATCTTGGCCTTGGCCACATTGTCGCGAAGGTGGTAGTGCGCGGTGGTGTCGCGCTCGGCGGCCACCGCGCGGCCGGCGAGATCCTTGGCCGGGTCGCCGATCTTTTGGCCCTTGCGGCCGACCAGATTCATCGGGGTGCGGTAATAGCGATTGGTGAAGGCGACCTGCCGCTTGCGTTCCTCGGTGATCGACATGCTGGCCACGATGGCGTCGTAGTGCCGGTTGAGCAGGCCGGGAATGATGTCGGCCCAGGCCGTCTTGACCAACTCGCAGCGGCGCTTCATGGCGGCGCAGAGGGCCTTGGCGACATCGACGTCGAAGCCGGACAACGCGCCCGTCTCGTCGACCGCGCTGAATGGCGGATAGTCTCCCTCGGTGGCGATGCGCAGCACCTCGTCGGCCGAGGCGGCGGGCAGGGGCGCCAGCGCGACCAGCGCGGCCGTGGCCCAAAGCAGCATCTCACGCATGGTTCAACTCCTTCGAGCGGTATGCGACCGGCAATCTGACGGTGAAGGTCGATCCCAGGCCCTGGCGGCTTTCGACGGTGATGTCTCCGCCCAGCAGTTCGGCGAAGCGTTTGGAGATGGCCAAGCCCAGACCCGTGCCGCCATAGCGGCGGGTGGTCGAGGAATCGGCCTGGCTGAATTCCTTGAACAGTCGTCGCATCTGCTCGGGCGCCATGCCGATGCCGGTGTCGCGCACGCTGAACAGGACGCCATCCGCCTCGCGCGCCACGACCAGGACGACGGCGCCGTCCTTGGTGAATTTGGCGGCGTTGCTCAGCAGGTTGAACAGCACTTGGCGGACCCGGATCTGGTCGGAGAGCATGGTGCCGGCGTCGGGCGCACAATCGACTTGCAGACGATTGCCGTTTTTCTCGACCAGCGGACGGATGGTCACGGCCACTTCGGATACCAGATCGGCGATCGGGAACGCCTCGGGGTGGATGTCCATTCGCCCGGCCTCGATCTTCGACAGGTCGAGGATCTCGTTGATCAGGGAAAGCAGATGGCGTCCGGCGCCCTGGATCTTCTTCAGGTCGCCGGTCTGCTCCTCGCCGGTCACGTCGTCTTCCAGCAGCTCGGCATAGCCGATGATGGCGTTCAGCGGGGTGCGCAACTCGTGGCTCATATTGGCCAGGAAGGCGCTTTTGGTCTGGCTGGCCGCCTCGGCGGCCTCTTTGGCGGCCTGCAACTCGGCCTCGGCGCGCTTGCGGTCGGTGATGTCCTTGAACGAGACCACCGCGCCGATCATGCTGCCGTCGCTTTCGACCATCGGCGTGACCGTCGCCTCGACCGGAAAGGGGATGCCGTCGCCGCGCCAGAAGACCTGCTGCACCGACCGGCGCGGGGTACCCTCGGCCAAGGCGCGGGCGAAGGGGTAGTAGGGGTCGAACGGATTGGACGTGGCGTCGTGGCGCGCGCCGCGCGTCACCACGCTCAACCGCTCGCCGATCATGTCGCCCGGCGCGCGGCCCAGCATGCGCGACGCCGCCGGATTGACGAAGATGCAGGCGCCGTCCTGGTCGACGCCGCAAATGCCTTCGCCCACCGCGTCGAGGATCAGCGCGTTCAGTCGCGACACGTCGCGCAGTTCGGCCTCGCGCTCGCCGATCGCCCGCACGAAGGCGGCGACCGCCTCGGCCATCTCGCCGATCTCGTCGCGGCGGCCGGCCGGGATCGCCGGGTCGAGTTCGGCCAGCGGCCCGGTTGCCATGCGGCGCATCGCGGCGGCCATCGCCGTCAGTGGCGCCACCACCGCTTGGCGGGTGGCCGCCAAGGCGAGCAGGCCGACCAGCAGCGTCACCACCACGCCATTGGCTACCGCGCGACTCCGCATGC
>JADFZP010000691.1 GCA_015232485.1 Alphaproteobacteria bacterium | reverse complement strand
AAAACTCCTCGAACGCCCACCAGCGCGCATCCTTCGGCATCCTCGCGCGGCGCAGGGGATCGGCGCAGACAAACAGCATCCGTCGACGAAACGCGGTTGGGCTGTCCCGGAAATGGGTCGCCGCCTCTTCGCTATTCCTACCGTCGTTGTATGCCGTCCCGCGCAAAAACCGCGAGCGATGCATCAGATGCTCGGCGGTCGCGGCCAGGAAAGCGTCAACGATTGCGCCGACCGGAGCGGGCTCGTCGACGAGCATGGCCGCGAGGGCGTCGTCATCGCGGAGTGACGGCCGCAGATGGATGTAAAATTCGTCGAGGAATTCCGAGAAGTTTGGCTGCAGCGAGTCACCACGGCTCGATGATCGTTGAACCGCTTCGCTCAGCGTTCCAGGTCTGGTGATCTTCATCCGGGCGCCGTTCCGAGCAAGGAATGGAACGCATTGAATGGAGAGAGCCGGCGATTGAACCGAAATGCGAACTCGTTTAGGCGCGCTTGCAAATGTTTGGCGCCGACGCCGTGGTGGACATCGTTTAGCCAGGCCACCAAATTCGAAAACACCAAGTGGACGATGGGCGGAAACTCGTCGACGATCTCGTGATCACCACATCCGGCGACAACGCGATGATCATACCCACGCCCGCGCAAGCTGGCATAGCCGCTCCAGTCGCCGGTGACGACCAGGGAACCCGGCTCGACGGCGTCTTCCACGAAACCACAGAGAGATTCGGATGATCGGTCGGGCACGACGGCCAGACGGACGCGGCCGGCGTAACGGCCATCCCTCCCGTCGTCCTGGACGGTTCCAGGCTCACGGGGGCGAACCTCGACCGCGCATGAGACCAGGGACTCGTGGCGGGCGCCACGACCCGCACCACGCATGCGGCCGCCAACGAAGGTTTCGCCTACCTCGACCCATTCGTTCGGATGGCCGCCGATGCGGTCCCGATCAGGCCGGACCATGCCGGCGCGCAACTTGCGCAGAATGCCAAAAGCGGTGTCATAGCGGGACAGGCCGAGTTGGCGCTGAAACTGGACGGCGGATATGCCGGGTGTCTGGCTGGTCACCAGATAAGCGCCCCAGAACCAGACGCTGAGCGGCGCGTGCGATCGCTGCATCACCGTGCCGACCAGCGCCCCCGTCTCGTGGCGGCATTTCCGACAGCGTAGAGTCCCCGGGCGGGTCGACAGGCGGATGGGTTCGGCGACTTCCCCGCATTGCCGACAGACAAAACCATCGGGCCAACGCGACTTTTCCAGCCAAGCGGCGCAGGCGGCGTCGTCCGGAAAAAGGCGTTGGAAGTCTGGTAACGATTGTGGGAATGGCAGGTCGCCAAGATGTGCCATGGGCTTACTTCGGCCCTGGGCCGCCATCGTCCGGCTCGGGTTCGGTGTCATCCTTCTCGCCAACCGTCACGGGTGGCTTGGCCTCTTTCAAGACCGCCGGACGTTGCCCGACTTCCTGCTGTCTGCGCTGCGCAAACCCAGCGCGAGGAGCAGGCGTAAGATGGCGTTCCTGTTGCGGGACGAGCGGGCCGAGAACAACTCGCGGAACTTGCTTCTGCCGGACGGCCACATATTTTTCGACAATTTTCGAGAGAAAGCCGTTGGCCTGACATTGCGTCTGTTCGGGGTTCTTGACGACAAGCCGCTCAGGATTGTCGAGCAGTGGGAAAAAGCGCTTGTTGACGGGGAGCCAAGCCGTCTTCAACAGGTCGAGCAAGAACGGCTTTTCTTGCCCAAGCCGCTTCGCCGCGCTTGGTGAGAACGGAATGGTTCCATCCTGATATTTCCTGTTTGGATCGAAGTCCTTGATCGACGTCGTGTAGGCGACGAGTGCCCTGTCAACGGGCTTGCCGTCGATCTTAACGGAGTCTACGAACAGGACGAAGCCGATGTGTTCCTTCGGATCAGGCACACGGTAGTCTTCTTGGTATGGGAACTGGCAGCGCACAAACTGCCCTGCCTGGATTTGAGGCTTTTTGTCCATGTCCGCCATGATGTTCCCTGCGCATCGACTGCCACCTGATTGGCGGCGGTCGATGTCTTCGGTTCA
>JADFZP010000690.1 GCA_015232485.1 Alphaproteobacteria bacterium | reverse complement strand
CCCGTGTGGTCTACCCGCCCTGACAGTCCTCAGGCTCGTCACCCCCGCGAAAGCGGGGGTCCATAAATATGGATGCGGCTGCGCAATATCGAGTAGGGAGCGCCATCGCGGGCGCCCCCTCTCACACCACCGGGCGTACGGATCGCGTACCACGGCGGTTTCCGTCGTCTTGCAGCGCGCACCACTTTTGAAGGGGGTCTACCAGTCCAAGGCCGGCGAACCACGCGTTGTTCATCCCCTCCTGTGTTGGAGCAAGGCGTGCCTTGCGCCACCATCCTTTGTTCGTCCAGGCGACGGAAACGGCCCGTTTGGTCGGGACGCCCAGCGAAGTCAGGAGAGAGCGGATGCCTTTGGGGTGTCGGCACTGGAAAAGGCGGACCGAGCGTAACCGTCGTCGCGCCCGGCCGCCCAATGCCTGCATCGCGCGTTCGTCGTCGGCGTGGCGGAAGTACATCACCCACCCCGTGAGGAAGCCGTTCGCCTCCGCCACGAAGCGCTCGAAGGGAATGGCTCGTTTGCGGTCGGTGATCGCCCGCAAACGGTCCTTGGCCCTGCTGACGCTCTTGGGCGCGACGGTCGGTCGTCCCTCGGGCGTCAGCCGGTAGCCGAGAAAGCCCCGTTCCTCGACCGGGGCCACGGCGCTCTTCTGGCGGTTGACCCGCAAGCGCAGCCGGTGCTCCAAAAACCGGGTGACCGAGGCCATGACCCGTTCCCCGGCAGCCTGCGACCGCACGTAGATATTGCAGTCGTCGGCGTACCGGCAGAAGCGGTGGCCTCGCTTCTCCAGTTCCTTGTCGAGGTCATCGAGCAGGATGTTGGCGAGAAGCGGAGAGAGAGGGCCGCCTTGGGGCGTTCCTTCCGTGCGACGGACACACACCCCGTCCTGGAGCATTCCCGCTTCCAGGAAGCGGCGGATGATCCGCAGCAGCCGCTTGTCGCCGATCCGCCGCGCCAGACGGGCCATCAGGATGTCATGATTGACCCGGTCGAAGAACTTTTCCAAGTCCAGGTCCACCACGATCCCGTGGCCGTCCGCCACGTAAGCCTGCCCTTGAAGCACCGCCGCATGGGCGCTCCTTCCCGGGCGGAAACCGTAGCTCGACGATGAAAAGCCAGGGTCGAACAGCGGCTCCAGGACTTGCAGGATCGCCTGCTGCACCAGCCGGTCCAGCACGGTCGGGATGCCCAATTGGCGCATCCCGCCACCGGGCTTGGGGATCTCCACCCCGCGCACCGGATTGGGCTGGAATCGTCCCGTCAGCAGAGCGGTCACCAGCTCGTCCTTGTGAAGCCCGATCCAGGTCCGCAGGTCCGCGACCGATTGACGGTCGACGCCCGGCGCACCCTTGTTGGCCTTCACCCGTTTCCAGGCCTCGTTCAGATTGCCTGAACTGGCGATCTCTTCCATAAGGTTGCACGTCAAGGCCCGGTCCCGAGCCGACGCCGTGGGGGATTGCCGCTCCGCGTACGCCCCAGCCGTGGTTCCGCCACCGCCGGTCGCGCCGAGGCACAGGGCTCGCTTGAGGGCCTCGTCGAAGAGGTCCCCTTGTTCCGCCCTGACTTGCCGCCGCCGCCTCCCCATCGAGTCTTCCGGTCTGCTCCTTGGTTGACGAATTCGGTCCTTCAGCGGCGAGCCGCCTACTATGACCTCTGCTGACTTCTCCAGGCCCGTCACCCGACGTTCCCGCCGGACTACTCGGGATCGCCCCGAGAAACCTGGAGACCTCCCAGGGTAAGACGTTGATCTTCCCCCCAATGCCGCCGCATGAACCTCCGTGGCATCCGAATGACTATCGGGCGTCCTCGTTATCCGCCGAGTTGCCCCGCCACGCCGGCCTCATATACGGTTTCTGTCCGTCGGCACCGGGTTTCGCCGCCGGCTTCCTCCCCACCCCGCCTCGCGGCGACGCAGTTGCCCTTGGCTCGCGGTTCCGGTCATTACGGTCCGCAGAGGACTTTAACCTCCAAGTTCAACGCCATGCCTGGCGCACGGATACCTGCTCCGCGACAATTACCCTGGCCGGTGCGCGACAATTACCTTGGCCGGTGGGGG
>JADFZP010000689.1 GCA_015232485.1 Alphaproteobacteria bacterium | reverse complement strand
CAGAATCGCATGGATCAGACCCGCTGTGAATCCTCTGATTGGTTCAATGCACTAGTGGCCGCCGCCTTCCCCGATCCCGACGCCGCCCTGATCGCTGCGGCCCAGGCGGCGCGCGAATCGCTGGTGCAAACCACGCCGGCCGAAATCCGGGTCCACGCCCTGGTCGGACGCACCATGCGCTTCCGCGACCCCGCCGACGAGACCCTTCGCCGCGCCGCCATCGCCTCCGTGACCGCCGAGATGCCGGGCGTCGTCGACATCCGCAACCACGACGCCCTGCAAGACTGGGTGGCCCACGCCCGCGTCCTGTCCGAAGACGCCGACGATCTCGAAACCGCCCGGCTCCTCGGATGGGTGGCACGGCACGATTCCGAACGCGGCGCATACCGCGCCGCCGAAGCCGGCTATCGCCGTGAGAGGGCTGGAAGTCCGCTCCGACGGGGTCCATCCGCCTCCGCTCGCGTCTCCCTAAGCGCTTAGTATCGCTACTCATTCTTCCATGCCCTTCCATCTGAATCCGACTTCAGCCATTCTCATGCAGCAGAGTTATGCCGTACTTATGCAGTACGCAGGAGGGGGCGATGCCACGGCGCACACAGGAACCAAACATCCGTTCGAAGGCTGGCCGGGCGGGTCGTGTCCATCCGAGTGGTGTAGGAGCTGTGGGTAACTGGCCCGCCGCAGCGACCGCCCACGAGTCCGGCGGAGGCGGGCCAGTTATCCATAGCGGCGGTCATCGCCGATCTCCGGTAGGGTTTGGTTACCACACCGAATAACCGAACCGAGGATCTGACGATGACCGACGAGATGATGGCCCTTCGCGGCCTTTTGGAGAAGGGCTCCGACACGGATTTCCTGCGTGAGATGATCGGCTTCGCCGCCCAGCGGCTGATGGAACTGGAGGTCGAGGGCTTGACCGGGGCGGCCCACGGCGAGCGCGATCCCGAGCGGCGGCTGACCCACCGCAACGGCTATCGCGAGCGCGATTGGGAGACGCGGGCCGGCACGGTGGAGCTTCGCATTCCCAAGCTGCGCAAGGGCAGCTACCTGCCGGGCTTCCTTGAGCCGCGCCGCATGGCCGAGAAGGCTCTGACCGCGGTGATCCAGGAAGCCTACATCCAGGGCATCTCGACACGCGCGGTCGACGATCTGGTCAAGGCGATGGGCGCGTCCGGCATTTCCAAGAGCCAGGTCAGCCGCCTGTGCGGCGAGATCGACGGCAAGATCGCCACCTTCCTGGACCGGCCGCTGGAGGGCGATTGGCCCTACGTCTGGCTGGACGCCACCTATGTGAAGGTGCGCCAGGATGGGCGCATCGTCTCGGTGGCGGTCATCATCGCGGTCGGCGCCAACACCGCCGGCCGCCGCGAGGTGCTGGGCATGACCATCGGCCCCTCCGAGGCCGAGACCTTCTGGACCGACTTCCTGCGCAAGCTGGCGCGGCGCGGCCTGCGCGGCGTCAAGCTGGTGATCTCCGACGCCCACGAGGGGATCAAGGCCGCCGTCTCCAAGGTGCTGTGCGCCTCGTGGCAGCGTTGCCGGGTCCATTTCATGCGCAACGTCCTCGCCCATGCCGGCAAGCAGGGGCGCCGCGTCGTCTCCGCCTTCATCGGCACCGCCTTCGCCCAGGACGACGCCAACGCGGCGCGCGCGCAATGGCGTCAGGTCGCCGACCAGCTCCGGCCCAGAGTGCCGAAGCTGGCCCGCCTGCTGGACGAGGCCGAAACCGACGTGCTGGCCTACATGACCTTTCCGGCCGCGCACCGCGCCAAGCTGCACTCGACCAACCCCATCGAGCGCGTCAACGGCGAGATCAAGCGCCGGACCGACGTCGTGGGCATCTTCCCCAACGAGGCGGCCATCACCCGGCTGATCGGCGCCATCTTGCTGGAGCAGAACGACGAATGGGCCGTCCAGCGCGCCCGCTACATGACACTGGAAACCATCGCCCACCTGGGCGATGATCCCCTGGTCGGGCTGCCCGCCGTGGCCGCCTGAGGTACCCGGCCCAACCCGCCGGAGATCGAGACGGCCTCGCCGCTCCTACACCACTC
>JADFZP010000688.1 GCA_015232485.1 Alphaproteobacteria bacterium | reverse complement strand
CGCTGGTTGTCGAGAGCATCGAGGGAACGCCAACCGCGCCGACCGGGCCGCGCCAACGGCTGGTCGCCGCCTATGGTCAGGCGCTGATCGAGGCGGCGGCGCGGCGGCCCGAGATCGTGGCGCTCGACGCCGATCTGGTGCTCGACACCGGGTTGATCCCGTTCCGCCAACGCTTCCCCGACCGCTTCTTCGAATGCGGCATCGCCGAGCAGGACATGGTCTCGACGGCGGGTGGAATGGCGCTGGCCGGGCTGTTGCCCTTCGTCCACTCCTTCGCCTGCTTCCTGTCGACGCGGCCCAACGAGCAGATCTACGCCAACGCCTCGGAGCGGCGGCGAATCGTCCATGTCGGCTCGCTGGCCGGATTGCTGCCGGCCGGGCCGGGCCATTCGCATCAATCGGTGCGCGACGTCTCGGCGCTGGCCGCCGTGCCCGGCCTGGTCATGGTGCAGCCCGGCTGCGAGGCCGAGACCCGCATGGCGGTCGCGTGGGCGGCCGACCGGGCCGAGGCCAGCGTCTATATCCGCCTCGTCTCGATTCCGGTCGAGGTGACCTGGACCTTGCCCGAGGATTACGATTTGGACGAGGGCCGGGGCGTCGCCCTGACCGAGGGCGGCGACGCCGTGCTGGTCACCCACGGCCCGGTGATGCTGGGCGCGGCGGTCGAAGCCTGCGCCCTGCTGCGCGAGCAAGGCGTCGGGCTCAAGGTGGTGAACCTGCCCTGGCTCAACCGCCTCGACGCCGGCTGGCTGGCCGGCATGCTGGCCGGAGCGCGGGCGCTGATCACCCTCGACGACCATTACCTGATCGGCGGCCAGGGCCAGATGGTGCTGGCCACCCTGGCCGAGCACGGCCTGTCGCCCGGCTTGACGGTGCGCCGCCTGGGCCTGTCCGACTTCCCCGCCTGCGGCCGCAACGACGAGGTCGCCCGCCATCATGGCCTCGACGCGGCGGGCATCGCCCGCACCGTGCGGGCCGCCCTGGGAGACCACTGATGGAAGACGACCAGCTCACCGGCTATTTCCAGCAGCTCGCCAATCTGGTCCAGGGCGTCCACTTCCGCCAACTCGACCTGATCGAGCGGCAGATCCTGCTGTCGGGCCACCAAGCCAGCTTGGCGTCGAGCCACCGCGCCGCGCTTGGCGAATTGTCCGAGGCCGAGTTCCGCGTCCACTCGCAGACCGGCGAGGACGGCATCATCGATTGGCTGGTCGAGCGCCTGCCGATCTCGTCGCGCCGCTTCGTCGAGTTCGGGGTCGGCAATTATCTGGAGTCCAACACCCGCTTCCTGCTGCGCCATCGCAACTGGAAGGGATTGGTGATGGAGGCCTCGGCCAAGGAGGTCGAGGCGATCCGCAAGGACCCGATCTCGTGGCAGCACGATCTGACCGCCGCCTGCCATTTCGTGACCCGCGACAGCATCGACGGGCTGATCGCCGGCTATGGCTTCGACGGCGACATCGGCATCCTGTCGATCGACATCGACGGCAACGACTACTGGGTGCTGGAAGCGATCGAGTGCGCGCGGGCCGACATACTGATCTGCGAGTACAACGCCGTGTTCGGCGACGTGCACGCGGTCAGCGTTCCTTACGTCGAGGGCTTCGACCGCACCCGGATGCATCCCTCGAACCTGTATTGGGGCGCCTCGATCCGCGCCTTCGAGCGGCTGGCCGCCGCCAAGGGCTATACCCTGGTGGGCGGCAATCTGGCCGGTCACAACGCCTTCTTCGTGCGCGACGCGCTGGTTGGCCATCTCGATCTCGCCCGGCGCGTCACGCATCCCTCGCTGTTTCGGGAATCGCGCGACGAGACCGGCCGCCTGACCCATGTCGGCGGGCTGGCGCGGGCCAAGCTGATCGAGCACACCCCGCTGATCGACGTCGCCACCGGCGCGGCGGTCACCCTGGCCGGGCTGGGCGGGATCTACGGCGAGGAGTGGCTGGCGCGGATGCGATGACGATCCTTGCACGCCACCTGACCGGCGCGCTAGGCTATTGCCCGACGCGATCAGAAGGATCGGCGCGATGACCTTGCGAATCGGTTTCCTGTTTCCCA
>JADFZP010000687.1 GCA_015232485.1 Alphaproteobacteria bacterium | reverse complement strand
GGACGCGATCGTGACCGACCTCTGCCCGATGGATGTCCTGATCCAGCGGCTCGGACGCTGCTGGCGCAAGGTCGCGGCGAGGACGCCTGGAATAGACCGGCCGGCCGGCCAGACGCGCCCGCAATGCGTGGTCATCCGCCCGGATATCGAGAAGCTGGTCGCCGGCGGACAACAACGGGTCGTCAAAGTCGCCAATATCGGCGACCCCGCCGAGGCCGCCTATGACGCACTCGCCGCCGCCGCCACGCTGGTCCTGCTGGAGGAGGGCGCCTCCGGGGCTGGAATCTCGGTTCCGGCGGATTGCCGGCGATTGGTCGAGATGGCGGTGACGCCGAGCCGGGCGCGCGAGTTGGTGGCGAAACGGTTCTCCACCGCGACGGCGACGCGGTTCTTCGAGTGGAGCACCGCGAACGAGATGATCAGAGCGGAACTCGCGAAGGTCGTCGACTGGTCCTTCTTCCCCGACGAGGCGAGAGCGTATGGCGATTTCACGTCGGCCGTACCGAGCCTGGGCACCCGCCTCGGCGCCACCGACGTCACGGTTTCTCTTCATGGCGCCATTTCACCCTTCGATGGTGGTCCAATTGGCGAGGTGTCAATCCCTGGTTATTTGTGGGAAAATAATAAATGTGGAGATCGTCCAAAGACAACAATATCAGTTGAGCAAAGTTCGTCAAGAGATGGCTTTACATTCAACGCCGGAAACAAGAAATGGATTTATGATGCGCAAGGGCTTTACATTCAACGCCGGAAACAAGAAATGGATTTATGATGAACAAAGTCTTCTATTTGCATGACGCGGGGCGCGTCCTCGGCGGCATGACGTGGGCGCGCTTCGAGCGCCTGCGTTTCATCGAGGAGCGGATCAACTGGCACGGCGCTCTTTCGCGCGATGATCTCGTCGCCCGGTTCGGGGTGACGCCGGGCATCGTCACCCGGGACATCGCCGCCTATCAGACCCTCTGTGGGCGGGCCGGAGTGGAGAACATGACCTTCGATACGCGTTTGAAGAGATTTTCAAGAACCAGGTCATTCCACGCCATCCTCGGCGATGAGACCCCTGAATCATGGCTCGATCGCGCGCTGGCCAATGAGGACGGCCCAGTCGCCGACCTGCCGCCGCCCGGGCGTTCGATCGAACCATGCGTCCTGCGGCACGTCCTCCGCGCCATCGACGACCGGGAGACGGTCACCTTCACCTATGTCTCGGAGAACGGAGAAGCGGTGCGGCGCGGCTGGTCCGTGTGGCGGGCCGCTGGCACATGCGCGGGTGGTGCCTATGGCGGACCGCCTGGCGCGACTTCGTGCTCGGGCGGATCGCCGACATCGCGTCGGGCGCCGCCTGGCGCGGCGCCGTCCCCGCCGACCTCGACTGGGATGCGCATGTCGACATCACCCTTGTCGCCAACCCCGCCCTGCCCGAGGCCCGCCGCCGGGTGATCGAGCGCGACTATCGCATGCGCGACGGCGCCCTCGTGATCGGGGTTCGGCGCGCCCTCGTCTTCTACCATGAGGCCCTCTTCCGGCCGGGCGAGCCGCCCGAGCGTCATCCGGTCGTCATCGCGAGCATCGGGGAGGGGCGATCATGCTGAAAGGGCGCTTAGGTCTCGACAAAGCGGAGATCCGGCATGAGGACCGGCATCCATTCATCGCGCTGCGCATGGGGGCGCTGACCGTCGAGGATGGGTGTATGGTGTTCAGCAATGCCGCCGAGCGGCTCCACATTCCCTATCAGACGCTGTCGGCGATCCTGTTGGAGCCGGGCGTCACGATAAGTCATGACGTGCTGCGGCTCGCCGCGCGGCACGGCCTCGCGCTCGTCTGCACCGGTCTCGACGGCGTTCGCTGCTATACCGCGCCACCCCTGCAATCCGACATGAGCGACCTCTCGCGCCAGCAGGTCCGCGCATGGTCCGATGTCGAAGCGCGCCACGCCGTGATCCGATGGCAATTCCACAACCGTTTCGGCGGCAACGCCACCTTCCATACCGTCGAGGAGGCGCGCGGCATGGAGGGCGCCAGGGTCAAGGCCGCGTACCAGATAGTCGCGAAGCAATAC
>JADFZP010000686.1 GCA_015232485.1 Alphaproteobacteria bacterium | reverse complement strand
CTTCTCGACCGCCTATGCGGCGGTTCACCTCAAACGATATTCACTTTGTCAAACAGCATCAACGTCTTGGCCAGCCCCGTCCCCGCCGACCTTCGTATCGGGCCGTATCGCCGAAAACCGCGGGAATCCAAGCGGATCGCCGCACCGCTCCGAAACGAAGGTCAACGCTATCATGAGGCCCCTGGCGACACAAACGCCAACAACCCTCACGCTGCCCCGGCCGTGTCGCACGCATGAATGATTGTTGCGCCGGGAAAGGGAACATGGCATCCATGGCCGAATTCGCTTCCCCGATATCGAACGGCCATGCCCATTCTTTTTTCCAAACGGGCCTATGTCGAATATTTGGAGCACTGCCGCATTCACCGCGACGGCGACAATGTCGTTTTCGCCAGATCGCACAAGGGCCAAGTCCATCGGTGGAACATTCCCACCTTGAACGCGTCGGTGCTTGTGCTTGGTCCGGGCACCTCGATCACCCAAGGCGCGGCGGCCCGCCTGGGCGAGGACGGCGTCCTCGTCGCGTTCACCGGGGGTGGCGGAACGCCACTGTTCATGGCCTCGCAATCCGAATACCGACCGACCGAATATCTCCACGGCTGGTTGCGGTTCTGGGCCATACCCGAGGCGCGTCTGGCCGTCGCGCGCTTCCTGTTCCAGGAACGCGTGGAACGGATTCGCGCTTGGTGGTCCAAGGGGCCGTTGGCCGGCATCGACACCGATGCCCCCCTCGATCCCTTCGTCGAGCGGGCGGGCCGGGCCGGCTCGATTCAGGAACTCATGGCGGCCGAGGGGGCCTTGGCCCATTTCGCGTATCGCGCGGCGGCCCGCGAAGTGGGCCTGTCGTGGCATGGGCGCACCCCGGGCGACGCGAGCGGAGACGCCGCCAACCGAAATCTCGACCGTGGCAACTATCTGGCCTATGGCTTGGCCGGAGCGGCGTTGTGGGCGCTTGGCATCCCCTTCGCGCTGCCGGTCACGCATGGCTTCTCGCGCCCTGGCGGGCTGGTCTTCGACATCGCCGACACCTTCAAGGACGCCGTCGTCTTGCCGCTCGCCTTCGAGGCGGCGCGCCGTCGTCGCGACGGCACGGTGTTCAAGGATGATCTGGTCGCCCGGTTCAACGATCTGCACGCCCTGCAATTCGCGTTCGACGTGATCGGCCGGGCGATCGCCATCGGGGGCGGGGCGCTTCCCGCCGAGGCCGTCGAAGACGCCGTGGCGCCGTCGCCATGATGGTCGTCATCGTTTCCGAATGCGTTCGGAAACAGCGCGAGCGATCGGCGCGCATCCTGGATCGCCATCTGCCCCGCATCGGCAGCCGCACCTGGGCCGGCCACATCACCGCCGAGGGCCTGGACGATCTTCGCGGGCGTCTCGAGGAGAAGCGTTCGCGCAACATGGCGGTGGCCTGTCACCGGATCGTCAGCCGCTCGCGTCTCGAAGCCTTGTGGATGCTGGGGTCGAAGGTCGCGTTCACCTTGTCCGGCCAGCACGCCGTCTCGTGGACCGAGGCCCCGCCGTCCGGCCACGACACGGAACGCGGGGCGCTGTGGCGCGTCGCGTCGGCCGTGGTCCACATGGCCTGCCTGCTGCACGACCTGGGCAAGGACAATCCGGCGTTTCAGGGCAAGCTGAAGGGGCTCCGCCAGGATGCCGTCCATCATTCGCTGCTGTCGGCCATGGTCGTCGGGCGGCTGGCGGTCGCCGGGGCGCCCGGCGCCGATGGCGACGAGGGGTGGTTGCGGGCGCTGGCCGACGGTGCGTCCTCGGGGTCGGTTCCGCTTGGGGCCTGGAACCGGATGGTGGCGGATTTGGCCTCGACCCGGCTGGTCCGCGAGATGCGATCGGGAACGCTGAAATCCTCGGCCGGCTTCGATCTCGGCACGGTGGTCGGTGGCGATCGCCTGCTTGGCGAGCGCCCACGCCAGCCGCTCCTCGCCCTGGTCACGCTGCTGGTCCTTTCGCACCACCGCCTTCCCGATGGGCTGTGGCGGCCCGCCGAGGACGATGACGGAGACGAACGCCCGTCGGGCGGCGGCATGGCGTTCCGCATCGG
>JADFZP010000685.1 GCA_015232485.1 Alphaproteobacteria bacterium | reverse complement strand
AACGGATGCACGACCGATTGACTATCCGTATGCGCGTTCATATGATCCGTCGGATGGATGGACACACGATTGGACGAGAGTCCGGGTGGCCATCCGCATGTCGCGCCGGTGGGACGAGCCGGCGTGCCAGCGAATCATCGAACGCACTTGAAGACCAAGGAGGGCGCCCGTGGCCACCATCTGTACCGCGACCACCAAGGGGGGGACCGGCAAGACGACCATCTTGGTCAATCTGGCCGCCGAGCTGAGGCGCAACGGCTATACGGTCGCGGTGGTCGACGCCGACCCGCAGCAGCACGCCGCCCGCTGGGTGCTGCACGGGCTTTCGCGGCCGCGCGATCTGGGGGCCGCGGTGGTCGAGGGGCGTCACGGGATCACGGTGGCCACCAACGCCACCGATCGCGACATCATGGATCGGATCATCGAACTGGCCGGCCGCCATGACGCCGTGCTGGTCGATCTCCAGGGATCGGCGAACCAGGCGATGCTGATGGCGTTCGGGGTCGCCGATCTGGTCCTGATCCCCGTTCAGCCGTCGGAATACGACATCGATGGCGCGGTGACCACGCTGCGTTCGGTCAAGGCGGCGCGCGAGATGACGCGGCGCGACATCCTGGCCCGCGTGGTGCTGTCGCGCACCAGCCCCAGCTTCGCGACGCGCGCCGCGAAGGAGACCCGCCAGGCCTTCGATCGGGCCGGCGTGCCCCTGCTCGCCGTCGAGTTTCTGGACCGGGTGGCGTTCAAGGAGGCGACCTTCACCGGCTCGGCGCCGTCTCTCGACCAGCCGAACTCGCCCGCCGCCAAGAACGTCGCGGCCTTGGCCGCCGAGATCCTGGGGCTGCTCGCCGCCCAGGCCGACGCCTCCGCCGCTTGAAAGGACGATCGGGATGAACACCCCCAGACTCGGTGACGGCAGTTCGGTGACCATCGATCTCGACGAGGCGGCGCAGCCCGCCAAACCGGACATCCGCACCTCGCGGGCGCGGCTCGATCAATTGCGCGACCGCTCGCGCGACGACGCCGATCGGCTGCGCGCCCTTGGCACCGGGCTGGTCACCACCCGCCCGGTGGCGGCCGGCGACGGCCTGGATCAGGTCAAGGGCTACACCATCCCCATGCCGCGCCGGGTCAACCTGCAATTGGAGGAGGAGGCGCGCCGCCAAGGCGTGCCCAAGAAGGTGATCGTCTTGAAGGCCCTGAAGGCCGCCGGCTTCGACGTTCGCGACGAGGATCTCGAGGACCGTCGCGGCATCGTCATGAAGCAGGTCGCCGCCGAGCGTCGCACCCGCGCGAGCGGCGACGGGGAGCGCTGACCATGCCCGCGCGGAAGCCGGCGGTTCCGGTTTCCCACCGCCCGGCCGGCGACCTCGACGACCTTGCCGAGACGGCCAGAACCTACGCCCGCGAGGCCAAGGCGCCCAACACGGTGCGCGCCTACGCCGCCGATTGGCGCCATTACGCGCGCTGGTGCATGGCCCGCGGCGTGGTGCCGCTGCCTCCCGATCCGCAGGCGATCGGCCTTTATCTGGCCGATTGCGCCGCCGCGCTGCCGCCCGAAGTCGGCACGGCGACCATCGAGCGGCGGCTGTCTGGCCTCGCCTGGAACTTCCGGCAACGGGGCTTGGCGCTGGACCGCGCCGACCGCCACATCCGCGAGGTGCTGGCCGGCATCCGCCGCCGTCACGCGCGTCCGCCGGTCGGCAAGGAGGCGCTGCTGGCCGACGACCTGATGGCCATGCTGGATCTGCTGGGGCACGATTTGCGCGGCCTGCGCGACCGCGCCCTGCTGCTGGTCGGCTTCGCGGGCGGCCTGCGGCGATCCGAGATCGTCGGCCTCGACATCGGCGAGGGCGACGGCACCGGCCGGATCGAGGCGTTGGACGATGGCCTCGTCCTGCGCGTCAAGGGCAAGACCGGCTGGCGGGTGGTCGAGGTCGGCCGAGGCTCGGCGCCGCGATCGTGCCCCGTCGAGGCGGTGCGCGCCTGGACCCGCTTCGCCCGCATCGCCGACGGCCCGCTGTTCCGCCGCGTGTCGCGGGACGGCAAGGTGGCGCTGGAC